>CALMXT010000020.1 GCA_937871125.1 uncultured Zoogloea sp.
AACGCCGCCTGATGAACCAGATCAACGTCGTGCCTTACATCGACGTGATGCTGGTTCTGCTCGTCATATTCATGGTTACCGCGCCGATGATCCAGTCCGGCTCGGTGAATCTGCCCAGCGTCGATAAAGTCCCCGCGCCGCCCACCGACGCGATGATCGTCCAGGTCAAGCCGAACGGCGACCTGACCCTGCGCGCCACCAGCCAGTCCCCCGACCGGCCGCTCTCCCGCCGCGACCTGATCGGCGAAGTGCAGGACGCCGTATCGGCCAACCCCGGCCAATCGGTGATCATCGCCGCCGACAAGAGCGTCAAGTACGAGCAGGTCATGAACACCCTCAACGACCTGCGCAATGCCGGCGTCAACAAGGTCGGCCTGCAGACGCAGATCGGCAAATCCGCCCGATGAATCCTGCACTACCGGCCAACGAACGCGGCAAGTGGTCGTCGCTGGTGCTGGCGGCCCTCGTTCACGCTGCGCTCGGCCTGTTCCTGTTCTACGGTGTGCGCTGGCAGAACCGCCTGCCCGAGCCCGTCGAAGTGGAACTGGTGAGCGCGCCGCCGCCCCCCACTGCCAGCCTCGCGCCGCCCCCGCCCCCCGCCCCGCCCGCCGAAGCCCGCCCCAAGCCGCCCGCACCGCCCCCCGAACCGGAAGACGAAGACGAGCCGGAACCGCCGCCGCGCAAGCGGCCGGACATCGCCATCAAGGCGCCCGAGCCAAAAAAGACACCGCCCAAGCCGGTCAAGGAGATCGTCAAGCCGATTGAAAAGCCCGTCGTCAAGCCGAAACCCGAACCGAAGAAGACCGAACACAAGCCGGAACCGAAGCCCAAGCCCGAGCACAAACCGGAACCCAAACCCGAACCCAAGCCGGAGCCCAAACCCAAGCCCGACCTGAAGGCCAGCAAGGAAGCCGAAGCCAAGGCGGAAGCCAAAGCCGAGGCCAAGGCGAAGGCCGAGCAGGCGAAGATCGACAAGGCCAAGGCCGACAAGGAAGCCAAGGTCGCGGCCGAGCGCGCCCGTGAACTCGAAGACCGCCGCATGCGCGAGCTGATGAATCGCGACAGCGAGAACGCCAGTCATTCCCGCCAGCTTCAGGAAGAACTTGCGCGGGTTGCGGGTGCCAAAGCCAGTGCCGCACGCAACAGGTCCATCGAAGCCTACGTCGAAAAGATCCGCGCCAAGGTAAAGGGCAACATCGTCCTTCCGCCGGGTGTCGGCGGCGATCCTTTCGCGCTGTTCTACGTGGACCAGTTGCCCGACGGTTCGGTGATTGAGGTGCGCCTCAAACGTTCCACCGGCAACGCCCAGCTGGATGCCGCCATCGAGCGGGCCATCCAGAAATCCAGTCCGCTGCCCAAGCCCGACAAGCCGGAACTTTTCAACCGCACGCTGGAGTTGAAGTTCTACCCGCTCCGCGACTAAACGATCCGTGATCCCATGCCCCTGAACCTACGCATTCTGCCCCTACTGCGCAGCGCCCTTCCCGGCTGCGTGCTGGTGCTCGTGTCTTCTGTGGCCCAGGCCCAGCTCGCCATCGAGATCACCGGCGCCGGCGCCAACCGCATGCCGGTGGCCGTGGCCACCTTCGAAGGCGAGAGCGCCCTGCCCCGCTCGGTGACCGACGTCGTCCGCGCCGACCTCGAACGCAGCGGCCTCTTCAAGATGGTCGAACTCGGACCGGGCCCGATGGGCGCCGACGCCCCGGTCGACTTCGCCCGGGTGCGCTCCCGCGGCGCCGATGCCGTGGCGGTCGGCACCGTCAGCCCAAGCGGCGGCCGCTATCAGGTTCAGGTCCGCCTCCACGACACCGCCAAGCAGGTCAGCCTGGGCGGTCAGGCGATGGTGATGTCGCCCAACCAATACCGCACCACCGGCCACCGCATCGCCGACTTCATCTACGAAAAACTCACCGGCGAACCCGGCGTGTTCTCGACCCGCATCGCCTACGTGCTCAAGGCCGGCTCGCGCTACGAACTGCAGATTGCCGACGCCGACGGCAGCAACGCCCAGACCGCGCTGGTTTCCAAGGAGCCGATCATTTCGCCGTCCTGGTCGCCGGACGGCTCACGCCTCGCCTACGTTTCCTTCGAAGCCAAGAAGCCGGTGGTTTACGTGCACTCGCTGGCCACCGGCCAGCGCAACGTGGCCGCCAACTTCAAGGGCTCCAACTCCGCCCCGGCCTGGTCGCCGGACGGCCGCCGGCTGGCGGTGGTGCTGACCAAGGACGGCCAATCCCAACTCTACTCCGTCAACGCCGACGGCTCCGGCGTGCAGCGCCTGGCCTCCTCCGCCGGCATCGACACCGAGCCGGCCTGGTCACCCGACGGCATGATCTACTTCACCTCCGACCGCGGCGGCAGCCCGCAGGTTTACCGCGTGCCCGCCGGCGGCGGCGAAGCCCAGCGGGTCACCTTCGAAGGCAACTACAACGTCAGCCCGCGCCCGTCGCCCGACGGCAAGAGCCTCGTCTATGTATCGCGCAACGGCGGCCGCTTCCAGGTCACCATGCTCGATCTGGCCTCGCGCCAGACGCAAACCCTCACCGACTCGTCGAAAGACGAATCCCCCAGCTTCGCCCCCAACGGCCGGATGGTGCTCTACGCCACCGAAGTCGGCGGTCGCGGCGTGCTGGCCGCCGTGTCATCCGACGGTCGTGTGAAGCAGCGTCTGTCGGTACAATCGGGCGACGTGCGCGAACCCGCATGGGGTCCGCAGCCGCGCAACTGACGCCACACCCACGCAACCCCAATTCCCCGGCCCCTCGCGACCGCACTCGGAGTCAATCCATGAACTGCATCCGTTTCGCCCTGCCCTTGATCACTGCCGGCCTGCTGGCCGCTTGCAGCTCCGCACCGTCCACCGACGGCCAGGGCGCCACCGTCGAAGACCGCTCCGGCGGCGCCGCCAGTTCCGGCGTGGACGCCAACCGTGTGGTTTCGGTGAACGCAGACAACAAGGGCGGCGTCGCAAACTACCCGGAACTGACCGATTCGAAGAGCATCCTCTCCAAGCGCAGCGTGCTTTTCGACTACAACAGCTACGTGATCAAGAGCGAGTTCGGCCCCCTGGTCGAAGCCCATGCCAAATTTCTCGTGGCGCACCCCAAGATGAAGATGCTCATCCAGGGCAACACCGACGAACGCGGCAGCCGCGAATACAACCTGGCCCTCGGCCAGAAGCGCGCAGACGCCGTCAAGAAAGCCCTCAGCCTGCTCGGCGTCTCCGAAAGCCAGCTCGAATCCGTCAGCCTCGGCGAAGAAAAGCCCAGCTGCAGCGATTCCACCGAAACCTGCTGGTCCGCCAACCGTCGTGGCGACATGCTCTATTCGGGTGAGTTCTGATGCTCCGACGCCTTCTGCCCGTTCTACTGGCCGGGCTGTTTGCCAGCCATGCGCAGGCCGGCCTGTTTGACGACGAAGAGGCTCGCATGCGCATCAACCAGATGCGCACCGAACTCAGCGCCCGCCTTGACAAGCTCGAAGCCGGCGCCCGCGCCCAACTCGAACTGGCCAACCAGATCGAACAACTGAAAGCCGAAATCGCCCGTCTGCGCGGCGAGAACGAAGTGCTCAGCAACGATCTGGCCAACGCCAACAAGCGGCAGAAGGATTTTTACGTGGATCTCGACAACCGCCTGCGGAAAGTCGAGCCCCAGGCAGCGGCCGACACCCCGCAGCCCGCTCCGGCCGCCGCCGTCGACCCGGCCGCGGAAAGTCGCGATTACGAAGCGGCGCTCACGCTGCTGCGTGGCGGCAAATTCAAGGATGCCGCAGCCGGCTTCATCGGTTTCACCAAGAATTACCCGAACAGCAGCTTCCAGCCCAACGCCCATTTCTGGGCGGCCAGCGCGCTATATCAGGTCAAGGACAACGCGGGCGCGGCCGAACACTACGCGAAGGTCGCCAACCAATGGCCCGACGACACCCGCGCGCCGGACGCCCTGCTCGGCCTCGCCAGCACCCAGCAGGCCCGTGGCGACGCGGCTGCCGCCACCCGCACCCTCGAAAAGCTGGTTGCCAAATATCCGGCCAGTTCGGCTGCCACGATCGCCAAGCAACGCCTCAAGAAGTAAGCCCCCGGCCCCGCCACGCCGGGGCTGCATCACTCCGGCTCCACCGCCAGTCCCGCCATGCCACCATCCGACCGTCCCGTCACCCTTCGCATCACCGAGATATTCCACTCGCTGCAAGGGGAAACCTCCCGCGCGGGCCTGCCGACGGTGTTCGTCCGCCTGACCGGCTGCCCGCTGCGCTGCACCTGGTGCGACACCGAATACGCCTTCACCGGCGGCACCACCCGCAGCCTCGACGATGTGCTCGCCGAAGTCGCCAGCCACCGCTGCCCCACCGTCTGCGTGACCGGCGGCGAGCCGCTGTCCCAGAAAAACTGCCTGCCGCTCCTCACCGCCCTGTGCGACGCCGGCTACTCGGTGTCCCTCGAAACCAGCGGCGCCCTCGATATCGGCGACGTCGATCCGCGCGTCTCGCGCATCGTCGACCTCAAAGCCCCCGGCTCCGGCGAGGAAGCCCGCAACCTGTCGTCCAACATTCCCCTGCTCACCCCGCACGACGAGCTCAAGCTGGTACTTGCCGGCGAGGCCGACTATGCGTGGGCCAAAGCCCGGATCGCCGAATACCGGCTCACCGACCGCTGCCCGGTGCTGCTCGCCCCAGTCCAAGGGCAACTCAATCCCGCCGACCTCGCCGCCTGGATCCTCCGCGACAAGCTTCCGGTGCGCATGCAGGTCCAGCTCCACAAAGTCATCTGGGGCAACGAACCCGGACGCTGAGCGCACAAACAAACCGGCCGCCCGCCACCCGCTGCAACCCATCGGAGAAACCATGACCAAGCCCCGCGCCCTTGTCCTGCTGTCCGGCGGACTCGACTCGGCAACCTGTCTCGCCATCGCCCGCGCCGAAGGCTACGACGTCTATGCCCTGTCGGTCGAATACGGCCAGCGCCACGCCGCCGAACTGGCCGCCGCCCAACGCGTGGCCAAGGCGCTCGGCGCCGTCGCCCACCGCACAGCCCACGTGGATCTCGGCCAGTTCGGCGGTTCGGCGCTCACCGACACCTCCCTGGCCGTGCCGGTCGAGGGCGTGGATGGCGGCATCCCGATCACCTACGTTCCCGCCCGCAACACCATCATGCTGTCCATCGCCATGGCCTGGGCCGAAGTGCTTGGTGCGGAGCACATCTACGTGGGCGTCAACGCCGTCGATTATTCCGGCTACCCGGACTGCCGGCCGGCCTTCATCGAAGCCTTCGAAAAAATGGCCAACCTCGCCACCAAGGCCGGCGTCGAAGGCCACCCTCTCTCCATCCACGCCCCGCTGATCGACCTCACCAAGGCCGACATCGTTCGCCGCGGCACCGCGCTGGGCGTCGATTACAGCCTCACCGTCTCCTGCTACCAAGCCGACGGCGACGGTCGCGCCTGTGGCGTCTGCGACTCCTGCCGCTTGCGCCGGGCCGGCTTCGAGGCCGCCGGACTACCCGACCCGACCCGCTACGCCTGAGCCCCCGTCCACTCCCATGGACACGCTCCCGCTCGCCCTGCCGACACTCGCCTGGCTCGCCTTCGCCCTCGGCGGCGTGTTCGGCGTGGCCGCCCAGCGCAGCAACTTCTGCACCATGGGCGCCATCACCGACATCCTCATCATGGGCGACTGGACGCGCCTGCGCATGTGGGCACTCGCCGCCGCGGTCTCCATTGCAGGCACGGCCTGGCTGCAGATCGCCGGACTGATCGACGTCCATGACTCGATCTACACCGGCATCCGCCTGCCCTGGCTGTCGCACATCGTAGGCGGGCTGCTGTTCGGTATCGGCATGACCCTCGCCTCCGGCTGCGGCGCCAAGACCCTTGTCCGCCTCGGCAGCGGCAACCTCAAGTCCCTGGTCGTCTTCGTCTTCCTCGGCCTGTCCGCCTACATGACCCTCCGCGGCCTTCTCGGCGCCTGGCGCACCGCCTGGCTCGACCCGGTCGCCCTGTACCTCGACACCCACCAGGACATCCCTTCCCTCATCGCCGCCCGCTACCAGCTCGACCGCCACAGCGCAGGGCTGGCCTGCGCCACGGTGGGCGCCGGCAGCCTCGCCCTGTTCGGCCTGTCCGGCCGCGACATCCGGCGTCCCGCCCCGCTCCTCGGCAGCCTCACCATCGGCGCCTGCATCGTCGCCGGCTGGTATCTGAGCGGCCACCTCGGCCACCTTGCAGAAGACCCGGACACCCTCGCCCCGGCCTTTCTCGCCACCAACAGCGGCCGTATGGAATCCCTCAGCTTCGTCGCCCCCTTCGCCTACAGCCTCGATCTGCTGATGCTCTGGACCGACAAAAGCCGCATCGTCACCGTCGGCATCGCCGCCACCTGCGGCGTCATCGTCGGCGCCCTGCTGGCCGCTCTCGCCAGTCGCAGTTTCCGTATCGAAAGCTTCCGCGACGCCCCCGATCTCCTCCGCCACCTCGTCGGAGCCATATTGATGGGCTTCGGCGGCGTCACCGCGCTGGGCTGCACCATCGGCCAAGGCCTCAGCGGGCTGTCCACACTCTCCCTCGGTGCAGCCCTCACAAGCCTGGCGATTGCGGCAGGCGCCAGTCTCTCGATAAAAATCCAGCTAAAAACAGCTTGACGAATTTATACGAAGGGCTATAATGCGCATCTCTTCCGGGGGGTCGGTAGCTCAGTCGGTAGAGCAGCGGACTTTTAATCCGTTGGTCGCGAGTTCGAATCTCGCCCGACCCACCACAAAAGGGTGGGAACAAGGTAAAATACCGGCTCCTGTAAGAATGGGTTGTTAGCTCAGTTGGTAGAGCAGCGGACTCTTAATCCGTAGGTCGAGTGTTCGAGCCACTCACAACCCACCAGATTCCAGAGACAAGGCCACCCAACGAGGTGGCCTTGTCTTTTTCGGTCGGCCGGGGCTTACTCCGGCAGAAAATAGCATCACGCTTTTCATCTTCGCCTGCGACACTGGCCGCAGATGCCCTTCGCCGGCCCGCCGATCTCCGTGCCGACATTCGACCGCGACACCCCGACAAGGTCGCCGCAAAAACAAGGCCCGCCAAGGCGGTGGAGGGCCAAGGCCGGCACGCCCCACGACGGGACGCCACCCGGCCACCCACAAGGAGCCCGAACATGGCCAAAGAAGAACTCATCGAAATGCACGGCAAGGTCACCGAAGTCCTGCCGGACGGACGCTATCGCGTCACCCTCGACAACGAGCACATGCTGATCGCCTACGCCGGCGGCAAGCTCAAGAAGAACCATATCCGCATCATCGCCGGCGACGAAGTGACCCTCGAAATGTCCCCTTACGATCTCTCCAAGGGCCGCATCACTTTCCGCCACCTGCCCGCCCGCTCCGGCCACGCTCCCGCTCCGGCCCCGCGCCGCTACTGAGCCCGCCCGCTTGCAGCAAAAGGCCCTTGCCGACCGCGGCAAAGGCCTTTTTGCGCTGCCCCACCCGTCGCCCAAACCCGCCTCGCGGACTGCCCAAGCCACCGCCAGAGCGGCATAGCGCCGAAAGACACCCGTGCCGTCCGTCGCCATCGAAGTCCGCTCGCCGATCTGGCCGAAGTGCTGGAAGACCTGCGGCAACTGTGCCGGCGAGGGCGCTTTCGTGATCGAGGTGCTGATCTCGCCCGGCGACGTGTTGCGCTTCAATCAAACCATCGTCCGCACGGAAACGAACAAGGTCACCACCGACATTCCGACCACGGCGGCCGGCCGCGTGATTTCCGTGTATGTCCAGGTCGGCGACGAACTGCAGGAAGACATGCCGATCGCCCTGCTCGAACGCCTGCCCGCAGGCGTCGATTGACAGTCTTTCCACGGAGATTCCACCGAATCGACGCCCAAGCGCACTGTTAGGCTTGCCGCCGACCTGCGCTCTTGATACCATCGCGCCTCTTTTCGCAGGCCGCCGTGCAAAAGCCAGGCACGGCTTCCGGCCCGCGACAGGCGCTCATGTAGCTCAGTGGCAGAGCACTCCCTTGGTAAGGGAGAGGTCGGCAGTTCAATCCTGCCCATGAGCACCACCCCTTCCCCTCTACAGCTTCCGCCTTCCGATGAGCCTTGGTGTTCCGGCCTTCAGCGGGGTGCGACGATCTTGACGAACTTGAGGGTGAATTTGTCGCTCTCGCCGATGGCGAGATATTTCTCCCGATCCACGTCCTTCATCCGCAGCGTCGGCGGCAACGTCCACACGCCTTCCGGATAATCCCGCGTATCGCGCGGATTGGCCGCCATTTCGCCGCGCGCCACCAGCCTGAAACCCAGCGCCTCGATCAACGCAACGATCTCGTCCTCGCGCAGATAGCCGGATTTGAGCTGCGCTTCGCGGGAAAGATCCTCGCGCCCACGGTGATCGACGACGCCCAGCACGCCGCCGGGTTTGAGCACGGCGTGGAATTCGCGAACAACTTCTTCCACGTTACCGTCCACCATCCAGTTGTGCAGATTGGAGAAGGTCAGCAGCAAATCCACCGAATCCGGCGGCACGGCCTCGGTAAGACCGGGACTGTGGGCCACCTTCACTTTTCCATAAAGGGCCGGCGAGCTCGTCATGCGCCGCTCGACGACTTCATGCTCGGCCCGCGCCGCCGCCGGGTTGTGGGCACCCGCATGCAGGGCCGCGATGTACTGCCCGCGATCGCGCAAGTAAGGCGCGAGTATCTCGAACCACCAGACACCCACGCTCGGCCAGATCTCCACTACCGTCTGATCGGCCCGAAGACCGAAGAAGGCCAACGTTTCTGCCGGCTGACGGGCCCCATCGCGCTGGCGGTTCTTCTCGCTGCGCTGAGGGCCATCTATCCATCTCAACAGGTCGTCATCGCCCGCCGCCGGGGCCAGACCGACGTGCAGGACGGCCAAGACAGGGAGCAGGATTCGCAGGATTGGGCGCATGGGTTCACGGCGTCGATAGAGGGGTCCGCAATTATCTCCGGCTCCGCGCCGGGCAACCGGAATTTCCTCCAGGAGCCGCGCCGGGTCCGAGCGCCCAACCGCCCAAACTCACCCTCGCGGAGCCGGAATCCACGCCGCTTCGCGCCACAGTGTCGAACTCAAGGAACGGCGCAATACCGAAGGCGCCGTTGTCGGCGTCGCCCTGCGTAAGGGTTCAGGGTTTGTCGTCGCCGCCCCAGCGCACGAAGCTCTGGCTGATCTCGCGCAGCAGGCCGATCTGCGAACGGAAGGCGCGGCAACCCCGGCAGAAGACGAGGTGCAGGCGCAGACTGAAACGTTCGCCCGGCGTGAGCGGGCGGTCGAGGCCGGCGGAGAGCAGGCGGGTTGCCTTTTTGCAGGTCAGCATGCGGCAGGCTCCGTGCCGAACCAGCCCTGGGTGAGGCACAGCCTCAGCCCGGCGCGGGCCCGGTGAAGGATGACGTGGCAGTGGCTCGCCGTCAGGGCGAGGGTGGCGCAGATTTCGTCGGTTTCCAGTCCAAGGAACTCCCGCATCATGAAAACCCGGGCCGTGCGGGCCGGCAGCACATCGAGGCAGGTTTCGAAAACCTGCCAGAACTGTTGCTGCTCAAGGGCCGCGTGCGGATCTCCCCAGGGCCGCGGACGGCAATCCGGTTGCCAGTGCTCGTTGGCGTTGAACAGGGTATCGAAGGTGTCGTCCATGTCCGCGTCGTCGCGCCCGAGACTGGAAACCTGGACCGTGCGCCCCCGCGTGCGCAGCACATCGACAATTTTGTGGCGCAGGATGGTGAATACCCACGTTTTGAGCGCCGCGCGGCCGGCAAAGCGGTCGATGCCGCCCAATGCCGCCTCGATGGCCTCCTGAACCACATCCTCGCCCTCCGCATCGTCCTGCAGTTGCAGGCGCGCAAACTTGACCATCTGCGGACGAAAGTCGGAAATCGATTCTGCGGCGGATGTCACCGGCGGGCTCCCAGGATCACCCCGGCCTGCCGGAGCGCCTCGAGATTGTGCCGGCCGAACTCGACGAAAGCGTCGTCGGCCGGCCGGCCCAATTCGCCGGCAAGCCGCACGATGGCCTCCCGCCCGGAAACACCGCCGTCGAGCAAGGCCAGCAGCCGGGCGCTGGCCGGACTCAAGGCCATGAAACGGACCTCGTCCTCCCGGTCGCGATACACCAACAGATTCACCGGCGCCGGCCGGCGCGGGCGGAAGGCCGGGCCGATGCGCTGCACCGGCCATTCGGAGGCCACCGGCAGCGCCGCTGGATTCACCACCGGCATGCCTTCCAGCAAATCGCCGGCGCCATCCACGGCCGGCGGGGTCACATCCATGACATCCACCGCCAGCTCCGCCCATTCGTAGCGGGCCAGATCGGCAAACCAGCGGGGTAACGGCGCCCGGCAGGCGCTGCCGAGATAATCGACGAACTCCCGAGGAATCTCCCGAAACCACGGACTCCGGCATGCCCAATCGCGAAAGAAGGCCCGGCACAGCCGCGTCCAGCGCTCTTCGCCAAGACAGGCACGGGCCACCGGAAAACACCGGTCGAGAAAGCCGCGCAAGTTGTTGAAAAGCAGCGCCTCATACACCGCCATGCGCCGCGCGGGCACGCCGGCCGGTCGCGGCGCCCGCGCCCCGGTCCGGATTCGCCGCCCGAAGGCGGTCTGAAAAGCCTGCAGCGCCGGCGCCGCGCTCATGCCGCCACCGCCGTCGCGCCTGCCCGCCTCTGCATGCGGGCAATCTGCGCCACCTCCGCGCCCAGTGCGGCCAGCGGCGGAAAGTCGAAATCCCGCTCCAGACAAGTCGGCAACGGCCCGGTGCGGCGGTAGGCCGCGTCCAGCAACTGCCACACGTCGGCGATCACTTCGGCACCGTGGGTGTCGATGAGCAGACCGTCCGGCTCCCGGTGATGGCCGGCAACATGGATGTAGCAGGCCCGCTCCAACGGCAGCGCATGCAGGAAACCCAGCGGATCGAAACCGAAATTGCGCGCATTGACCAGGATGTTGTTCACGTCGAGGTGGAGCAGGCAATCGGCCTCCTCGACCACCGCGCGGATGAATTCCGTCTCGTCCATTTCGGCGCCCGGCGGCGCCACGTAATAGGACGCGTTCTCGATGCCGATGCGCATGCCAAGCACGTCCTGAGCCTGCCGGATGCGCGCCGCGGTCCAGCGCACCGCCTCGCCCGTGCAGGGCAGCGGCAGCAGGTCGTAAAGCTGGCCGACGTCGTTGCTCCACGACAGGTGCTCGGTGTAGAGCGCGATGCCGTGACTGGCCATGAAGGCGCGGATGCGTCGCAGCAGATCCACGTCGAGCGGCAGCATGCCGCCCGGCGACAGCGACAGGCCGTGGCAGACAAAAGGATAGCGTTCGGTGAAGGCACGCAGTTGTCGCGCCGAGCGCCCGCCCATCCCGGCCCAGTTCTCGGGGGCCAGTTCGAAGAAATCCACCGCCTCAGGTACGCCGGCCTCCAGTTCCGGCAGCAACTCCCGCCGGAAACCCAGCCCCGCGCCCTGCGGCCACCGTCCGTTCATGTCAGACCCTCCAGGGGACGGACAGCGATGCCGCCCGTCGCACCGGCATCAGGCGATCATTTCTTGCTCGCGCCGCAGCTCGCATCCATCTTTTTACTCGCGCCGCATTTGGCTTCGACCTTTTTCTTGGCGCCACAGGAGCCGTCCGCCTTTTTGCTGGCGGCCTTCTTGCTGGCGCCGCAACTGCCGTCCATCGGCTTGCCTTCCATGGCTTTCCCCTCCATGGCCTTGCCTTCCATGGCCTTCTCGTCCATCGGTTTGGTGTCGGCCTGGGCCAATTGATAGCCGCCCGACAGCGAAGTGGCGGCGAAGGGGTTGGCATTGGGGGTTTCGGCGGCGTGGGCGGTAAGGCCGAAGCCCAGAGTGGAAGCCAGTACAACAGTGACCGCGGATGCTTTTTTCATGATTTTTCTCCTGTTGGAAGGGGTATCAGCCCCGCCTCGAACGGCAAGTGCTGACGAATAGTCGGCCGGGCCGGGGACTTCTTACAGCTTAGGTGAAATATTCTGCTGCAGCATGCCGCGCAGCCCCAGCAGCCCGAAACCGGCAAGGGACAACGCGGCAAACGCAGCGCCGCAGACAAAAGTGGCCCGCGAACCGAAAGCGTCCCACAGCCCGCCGGCGAGCGCGCTGGCAAGCAGCAAGGCCACCCCGCCAGCCAGGTTGAAAACGCCGAAGGCCGTGCCGCGCAGCGAAGGCGGCGCCGCGTCGGCCACCAGCGCAGCGAGCAGCCCCTGGGTCATGCCCATGTGCAACCCCCACAGCGCCACGCCCAAAGCCAGTCCGGCAAGGCCGCCGACCAGCGCCAGCGCGAGGTCGGCCGCCACCAGCAGCGTGACGCCCAGGACCAGCAGGGTGCCGCGATGCACCCGGTCGGCGAGCAAACCGACCGGATAGGACGCCAGCGAATACACCGTGTTCATCAACACCAGCACCGCCGGAATCAGGCTCAGCGCAACCCCCAGCTCCTGCGCGCGCAGCACCAGAAAAGCCTCACTGAAGCGGGCTACCGTGAATACCGCCGAAACGCCGACCACCCACCAATAAGCGGCCGGCAGCCGCGCCAGCTCCGCTCGCGACAGGGGCGCGCGAGGCTTGTCGGCGGCCGCGTGAGGCACGTCATGCACGGCCAGCACGATCAGCGCAAAAGCGCCGAACGCCGGCAGCACCGCCCACCAGAACACCATCCGGATGTCGCCACCGCTTGCCGCCATCAGGCCGATGGCGATCAGCGGGCCGATGAAGGCACCGGCGGTGTCGAGGGACTGGCGCAGCCCGAAAGCCGCACCGCGCTGCCCCGGTGGCGCCAGATCGGCGATGAGGGCGTCCCGCGGAGCGCCGCGAATGCCCTTGCCGATACGGTCCACGAAGCGCGCCGCCACCACCCAGCCCACCGTTCCCGCCAGCGGAAAGACCGGCTTGGTGAAGGCCGCCAACCCGTAGCCGATGGCCGCCAGCAGCTTTCGCCGGCCGAGCCAGTCGGACAGCGCGCCGGAAAACACCTTGGTGATCGACGCCGTCGCCTCGGCAATCCCCTCGATGAAACCGACAGCCAACGTCGACGCACCGAGCGCACCCACCAGATACACCGGCAGCAGCGCGTGGATCATCTCCGACGAGATGTCCATCAGCATCGACACGAAACCCAGCGCCCAGATTCCCGGCGGCAGCCTGGGTCTGGCGGCGGGTCGATCGGGTTGATCGTACAGACTCATGAGACCGATTCCTTCGTCATTGTTCGGAACACAAACTCGATCTTGCGGATGGCCGCCCGGGCATCAACGATTCCCGACTAACGGCGCTCGGGTTATGCTACGCCGGGCGCAGCCCCTCCACGGGGCACAAGAATGACACGTTAGGAGCAACAAAAAATGACCGATCGACAGGGCATGCAGTGGACCGACGCGTTTCTGCTCGGCTACGACGCAATGGACGAAACCCACCGGGAGTTCGTCGACGTCGTCAATCGCCTGCTGACCTGCGCCGACAGCGAGCTGGCCAGCGCCATGCGGGCGTTCATCATCCATGCCGAAGCCCATTTCGGCCAGGAGAAGGCGTGGATGGAAGAAACCGACTTCCCGCCTCGCGAATGCCATATCGACGACCATGAAGCGGTGATGGATTCGGCCCGTCAGGTCGAGGGTCTGGTCAAGACGGGCGACTTCGAAGTGGGCCGCGAATTCGCCGCCGAACTGGCGGGCTGGTTTCCGAGCCACGCAGACTATCTGGACTCGGCGCTGGCCCAGTGGATGGCCAAGAAGAAACTCGGCGGCGTACCGGTGGTACTGCGCCGCAATCTGAATATCGAACACTGACCCGGCAGACGCCGGGCCCGGTTCGAACCGCGGGCATCAGGCCCGGAAGCGCGCCGAAGCATCGGCCAGCCCGGCCACCTGGGTGGACAGGTCGCCGGCCACCCGATCGACCTCGCGGGTCTGCCGGCCGATGGTTTCGGCCAGATGGGCGACGGCTTCGACCTTGTGGGCGATATCGTGGCCGGCGCGGCTCTGCTCCTCGGCGGCCCGCGCGATGTCATCCACCGCGTTGACCGTTTCGGTGGAACGCTGCTCGATGGCTTCGAGGGCGTTTTCCACTTTGCGCGAGCGTTCCGCACTCTCGCGTGCGTTATCGGAAGCGTGGACGATGTCGCCCGCCACGCTGCCCACCTGATCCAGCAGCGCGCTCAGGATATCGTTGATGTCGCTGGCCGAACTCTTGGCCCGCTCGGCCAGCTTGCGCACCTCGTCGGCCACCACGGCAAAGCCCCGCCCGGCCTCGCCCGCGCGGGCCGCTTCGATGGCCGCATTGAGCGCCAACAGATTGGTCTGATCGGCGATGCTCTGGATCGCGCCGGCGATATCCTGCACCTTGTGGCCGCGGGCGCTCAGGTCGCGCACCTTGTCCGCCGCCTCGGCCACCTTCGCCGCCGTGCTTTCCATGGCCCGGATGGTGTCGTGCACAGCCAGGCGGCCTTGATCCACCGCAGTCCGGGTTTCGCGGGTCAGCGCCTGGGCCTGGGCCGCGTTGTCGGTCACCTGGTCGATGCTCACCGAAAGCTCTTCGGTGTCGGCCGACATGCCGGTGGTCGCTTCGGCCTGCTGCTCCATCGCGCTCTCGACACTGCGGATCAGCGCGTTGAGTTGCGCCGCGCTGCCTTCGACGCCGCCCACCGTCGTCTGGACACTGCCCATCAACTGACGCAAGGCGCTGCTGGCTTCGTTGAGGGCCGAAGCCATCAC
>CALMXT010000021.1 GCA_937871125.1 uncultured Zoogloea sp.
CGATGATGCTGCGCACCCACAGCCAGACTTCCGGCTGGTCGCTCACCGAGCAGGATCCGTACAACAACGTCGTGCGCACCACCATCGAAGCAATGGCCGCCGTGTTCGGCGGAACCCAGTCGCTGCACACCAATGCGCTGGACGAAGCGATCGCGCTGCCCACCGAATTCTCGGCCCGTATCGCCCGCAACACCCAGATCATCATCCAGGAAGAAACCCACATCACCAACGTCGTCGATCCTTGGGCCGGTTCCTACATGATGGAACGGCTCACCCAGGACATGGCCGACAAGGCCTGGGCGCTGATCGAAGAGATCGAAGCCATGGGCGGCATGACCAAGGCGGTCGAATCCGGCTGGGCCAAGATGAAGGTCGAGGAGTGCGCCGCCGAGAAGCAGGCACGCATCGACTCCGGCAAGGACGTCATCGTCGGCGTCAATAAGTACAAGCTCGCCAAGCAGGATCCGATCGACATCCTCGACATCGACAACCACGTCGTGCGCGAAGCGCAGGTCGAGCGCCTGGCCCGCATCCGCAAGATGCGCGATCAGGCCGCGGTCGACGCCGCTTTGGCGGCGCTGACTGCCTGTGCCAAGGGCGGCGAAGGCAACCTGCTGGATCTGGCCGTCAAGGCCGTGCGTCTGCGTGCCACCGTCGGCGAAATCTCCGACGCGCTGGAAGTCGTCTTCGGTCGCTACCGCGCCAATCCGCAAGCGGTTACGGGCATCTACAACTCGGTGGTCGAAGGCAACGACGACTGGCAGGCGCTCAAGGCCGACATCGAGGCCTTCGTCGCCGAAGAAGGCCGTCGGCCCCGCATCATGATCGCCAAACTCGGTCAGGACGGTCACGATCGTGGCTCCAAGGTGGTGGCTTCGGCTTTCGCCGACCTGGGCTTCGACATCGACATCGGACCGCTTTTCCAGACCCCTGAAGAGGCCGCCCGCCACGCCGTCGAGAACGACGTCCACGCCGTGGGATGCTCCAGCCTGGCCGCGGGCCACAAGACGCTGGTTCCGGCCATCATCAAGGCGCTCAAGGATCAGGGCGCCGACGACATCATCACTTTCGTCGGTGGCGTGATTCCGGCCCAGGACTACGACGCCCTCTACGCCGCCGGCGCCAAGGGCATCTTCGGACCGGGCACGCCGATCCAGACCTCGGCCCGCGAAGTACTCAAGCAGATCCGCGCCGCCCGCAAGGCATAAGAGGCAGCGAATAAATCTACTGTGCGTCCCGGCCTCGTGACACCGGAGCCGGCTGTGCATGTGCACAGCACGGCCCCGTGCCGCGACTTCGGGCCCGCGCGCGACGATTTCTTCATCACCGCCGAGCCGAAGATCCGATGCCTTCCATGACACTGTCCGCCGACCTGCTGCAAAGGGATGCCAACGACCAAGCCTTGGTCGATGGCGTGCTCCGGCATCAGCTGCGCCCGCTCGCCAAAACCATCACTCTGATCGAGTCCCAGCGGCCGGATCACAAGTTGCGCGCGCGCAGCGTGCTGGAAGGGCTGCTGCCGTTCACAGGCAAGTCCATGCGGGTGGGTATTTCCGGCGTGCCGGGGGTCGGCAAATCCACCTTCATCGAAGCCTTGGGGCTTTACCTCATCGAGCAGGGACACAAGGTGGCGGTGCTGGCGGTCGATCCTTCGTCCAGCGTCACCGGCGGTTCCATCCTCGGCGACAAGACACGCATGGAGATGCTGTCGCAGAACACCGCGGCGTTCATCCGGCCGAGCCCTTCGGCGGGCAGCCTTGGCGGCGTCGCCGAGAAAACCCGCGAAGCCATGCTGGTCTGCGAGGCCGCCGGCTTCGACGTGATCATTGTCGAGACCGTCGGCGTCGGTCAGTCGGAAATCGCCGTGGCCGGCATGACCGACATCTTCTGCCTTCTCCAACTCCCCAACGCCGGCGACGATCTGCAGGCGATCAAAAAAGGGATCATGGAAATCGCCGACCTGATCGTCGTCAACAAGGCCGATATCAACCCCCAGGCTGCCAACGTCGCCCGCTCCCAGATCAAGAGCGCGCTGGGCATGCTGCGCCACGCCTCGCCCCACTGGACGCCGCCGGTGTTGATGATGTCGGCGCTGCAAAAGCAGGGCATCGCCGAATTCTGGAATACCATTGGCGACTATCGCGAGGCCATGCAGGCCAGCGGTGAGTTCGACGCCCGCCGTCGTCATCAGGCGCGGGCCTGGATGTGGGAACTGATCGACCAGGGCCTGCGGGCCCGATTCGCAGGTCACGCCCGGGTGCAGCAGGATCTGCCCGGTTTGCAAGAGGCCGTAGAGGCCGGACAGACCACGCCTGCAGCCGCCGCGATGCGGCTGCTCGGCTATCTGGGCTGAAAAAAACAATCCGAATTATTGACTGGAGGCTGTAAATGCACGACATCATCCACCAGCTGGAAGAAAAGCGCGAAGCGGCCCGCCTTGGTGGCGGCCAGAAGCGCATCGACAGCCAGCACAAGAAGGGCAAGCTGACGGCCCGCGAACGTATCGAGTTGCTGCTCGACCCCGATTCCTTCGAGGAATGGGATATGTTCAAGGAACATCGCTGCGTCGACTTCGGCATGAACGAAGCCGAAAAGACCCCGGGTGACGGTGTTGTAGTCGGCTACGGCACCATCAACGGTCGCTTGGTCTTTGTTTTCAGCCAGGATTTCACCGTGTTCGGCGGTTCGCTGTCCGAAACCCACGCTGAGAAGATCTGCAAGGTCATGGACCAGGCGATGAAAGTCGGTGCGCCGGTGATCGGCCTCAACGACTCGGGCGGCGCCCGCATCCAGGAAGGCGTGGCCTCCCTCGGCGGCTATGCCGACGTGTTCCAGCGCAACGTGATGGCTTCCGGTGTCGTGCCGCAGATCTCCTTGATCATGGGCCCCTGTGCCGGCGGTGCGGTGTATTCGCCGTCGATGACCGACTTCATCTTCATGGTGAAGGATTCGTCTTACATGTTCGTGACCGGTCCCGAAGTCGTGAAGACCGTGACCCACGAAGACGTGACCGCCGAAGAACTGGGCGGCGCGGTCACTCACACCACCAAGTCCGGTGTGGCCGATCTGGCTTTCGAGAACGACGTCGAAGCGCTGGCCATGTTGCGCCGCTTCATGAACTTCCTGCCGGCCAACAACCGGGAGCAACCGCCGGCCACGCCGACCAACGACCCGGTCGACCGTTTCGACTACTCCCTCGACACCCTGGTGCCGGACAATCCCAACAAGCCTTACGACATGAAGGAGTTGATCATCAAGGTTGTCGATGACAACGACTTCTTCGAGTTGCAGGCCGACTACGCCAAGAACATCGTCATCGGTTTCGGCCGCATGGACGGCAACCCGATCGGCATCGTCGCCAACCAGCCGCTGGTGCTGGCCGGCTGTCTGGATATCAAGTCGGCGATCAAGGCGGCCCGTTTCGTGCGCTTCTGCGACGCCTTCAATATTCCGGTCGTCACCTTCGTCGACGTGCCCGGCTTCATGCCCGGCACCGCCCAGGAATACGGCGGCATCATCAAGCACGGCGCCAAGCTGCTCTACGCCTATGCCGAATGTACCGTGCCGAAGGTCACCATCATCACCCGCAAGGCTTACGGCGGTGCCTATGACGTGATGTCCTCCAAGCACCTGCGCGGCGACGTGAACCTCGCCTGGCCGTCTGCCGAAATCGCGGTGATGGGGCCGAAGGGCGCCGTGGAAATCATCTTCCGCGAAGAAAAGAACGACCCGGCCAAGCTCGCCGAGCGGGAAGCCGAATACAAAGAGAAGTTCGCCAACCCCTTCGTGGCAGGCGCGCGCGGCTTTATCGACGACGTGATCATGCCGCACGCCACCCGCAAGCGCATCGCCCGCTCGCTGGCCATGCTCAAGGACAAGCAGCTCGAAAACCCGTGGCGCAAGCACGGCAACATTCCGCTGTGATCGCCGAGGACGCCAAGACATGTTTACCAAGATCCTGATTGCAAACCGCGGCGAAATCGCCTGCCGCGTCATCAAGACCGCCCGCAAGATGGGCATTGCCACTGTCGCCGTCTATTCGGAGGCCGACAAGGACGCCCTGCACGTGGACCTCGCCGACGAAGCCGTCTGTATCGGACCGGCCGCGTCGAAAGAGTCCTACCTGGTCATGGACAAGATCATCGCCGCCTGCAAGCAGACCGGCGCCCAGGCGGTCCATCCGGGCTACGGCTTCCTGTCGGAGAACGCGACTTTCTCCCGCCGTCTGGAAGAAGAAGGTATCAAGTTCATCGGCCCGAAGCATTATTCGGTCGCCAAGATGGGCGACAAGATCGAGTCCAAGAAGCTCGCCATCGAAGCCAAGGTCAACACCATTCCGGGTTACAACGATGCCATCTCCGGTCCGGACGAGGCTGTCAAGATCGCCCAGGATATCGGCTATCCGGTCATGATCAAGGCTTCCGCCGGTGGCGGCGGCAAGGGGCTGCGGGTGGCCTACAACGACGCCGAAGCGCACGAAGGCTTCTCGTCCTGTGTGAACGAAGCCCGTAACTCCTTCGGCGACGACCGTGTCTTCATCGAAAAGTACGTACTGGAGCCGCGCCACATCGAAATCCAGGTGCTGGGCGACTCCCACGGCAACTACGTGTATCTGAACGAGCGGGATTGCTCCATCCAGCGCCGTCACCAGAAGGTCATCGAAGAAGCGCCGTCACCCTTCGTCGACGCCGAGATGCGCAAGGCGATGGGCGAGCAGGCCGTGGCCCTGGCCCGTGCCGTTAACTACGAATCCGCCGGTACCGTCGAATTCGTGGTGTCCGGCGCGACCAAGGAGTTCTACTTCCTCGAGATGAACACCCGTCTCCAGGTGGAACACCCGGTCACCGAACTCATCACCGGCCTCGACCTCGTCGAGCAGATGATCCGCGTCGCCTACGGCGAAAAGCTGCCCCTCACCCAGGCCGACGTGAAGATCAACGGCTGGGCGATGGAGTGCCGGATCAACGCCGAAGACCCGTTCCGCGGCTTCCTGCCGTCCACCGGCCGTCTGGTGAAGTTCCTGCCGCCCGCCGAAGTCACCGACGGCAAGGGCACCACCCGCGTCGACACCGGCGTGTACGACGGTGGCGAGATCTCGATGTTCTACGACTCGATGATCGCCAAGCTCATCGTTCATGCACCGACCCGCGCCCAGGCCATCGACCGCATGCGCGACGCGCTGAACGGCTTCGTGATCCGCGGCATCTCGTCGAACATCCCGTTCCAGGCCGCGCTGATGCAGCACCCGGTCTTCCACTCGGGCATCTTCGACACCGGCTTCATCCCCAAGCACTACCCGACCGGCTTCGATGCCTCGATGGTGCCCCACGACGATCCGGCGCTGCTGGTTTCGATTGCCGCCTACGTTTACCGCGCCTTCACCGACCGCTCGGCTTCCATCACCGGCCAGCTGCAGGGTCACGAGCGCATCGTCAGCGACAACTGGATGGTCATCCGTCTGAACAAGGCCGGCAATGAGCACCACCCGGTGACCGCCAAGCCGATCCCCGGCGGCTACCACGTCGAGTACAAGGGCGAGTCCTACGAGATCCTGTCCGACTGGAAGCTCGGCGAATCCCTGTTCAACGGTACCTGCAACGGCGAGGAATTCACGCTGCAGGTCGAGCGCCACAAGATCAAGTACAGCATCTTCCACTGGGGCACTCGCGCCGACTTCATGGTGATGAGCGCCCGAGCCGCCGAACTGTTGGCGTTGATGCCCGAAAAGCTGCCGCCCGACCTGTCCAAGTTCCTGCTCTCGCCGATGCCCGGTCTGCTGCGCGAAGTGTCGGTCAAGGTTGGTCAGGAAGTGAAGGCCGGCGAGAAGCTGGCGGTTATCGAAGCGATGAAGATGGAGAACATCCTCAAGGCCGAGCAGGACTGCAAGGTCAAGAAGATCACCGGTGAAGCCGGCCAGAGCCTGGCGGTGGACGAGATCATCATCGAGTTCGAATAAGTGACGCAAAGGGCCTCGCCGCGCGTTCTCCCGCGTGGCGTGGTCTGAACATTTCGTTCGATGGGGAGGGAGACTCGTCCTGTGGCGGGTTCCTGTCGAGGGAGCGGGGTCGTCTTCGGACGGCCCTTTTTTTTGCCTCTGAAAACGCGTCACCGTTCAACCCTTAACGGTGTTGGTGCGTTGTTTATTGCAGAATCACCTCAACCTATCCGGAGAAAACAACTGTGCAACCGTTGCTCATCGTCAAGCTTGGCGACTTCATCCCCGATCTCGTCACCCATCGGGGCGATTTCGAGAGCTGGATTTCTGCCGGCCTCGGCGACGTGCCGGTGCGGGTTGTCGATCCTCGTCGCGGTGAAGCGCTGCCGCAGCCCGGCGAAGTTGCCGCGGCCGTCGTCACGGGCTCGCACTCCATGGTCACCGACCGGGAGGTATGGAGCGAAACCACTGCGCGCTGGCTGGCCGGACGGGTTGCCGAAGGCATGCCGGTGCTCGGCATCTGTTACGGCCATCAACTGCTGGCCCACGCGCTGGGCGGCGAGGCGGCGTGGCATCCGGGGGGGATCGAGATCGGCACGGTGACGCTGCGCAAGTCGGATGCGGCGCAGCGGGATCCGTTGTTTGCCGATCTGCCCGAGTGTTTTCCGGCTCACGTCGTCCATCGCCAGACCGCGCGCCGCCTGCCGCCGGGCGCCGAATGCCTGGCGTCGAGCGAATTCGAACCGCATCACGCGTTTCGGGTCGGGGATGCGGCATGGGGCGTGCAGTTCCACCCGGAATTCGACACCGTCGCGATGCGCGGTTACATCGACCAGTTGGCCGATCCGCTGCGCGAGGGCGGTGCCGACCCCGAACGGCTCGCCGCGGCCGTCACCGAAACCGAAGCCGCCACCAGCCTGCTGCGCCGCTTCGCGCGCTTTGTCGCCGAACGCTCGATGCAGCCGGCAATCATTTAAAGCCTAGGCTAGCCTAGCCGTAGCGCCGCGCGGCCTCCACAGCGAGGCCGGCGCCGATGCTGCCGAACAGATCGCCCTCGACATTGCGCGCTTGCGGCAATTCGGCGGCGATGCGTGCTCGCAACTGCGGCACGCCGCTGGCGCCACCGGTGAAATACACCGTGTCCACCTGCTCGCGGACCACGCCGGCCTGATCGAGCAAGGCGCTGACCGTTGCAGCCACGCGCTCGACAAGACTGCGGGTGGCGAGCGCGAAGGCATCGAAGGCGATGTCATGGAACAGGCCGGGCTCCAGGCGATCCAGGTGCAGGCGGGTGCAGGCTTCGGTGGAGAGGTCGATCTTGGCCTGCTCGACCTGCAGCGCGAGCCAGTGTCCTTCCCGCTGGCCGATCAGGCGGGCCAGGCGGTCGAGCTCCCGGCGTGCCGCCGCATCGCGGTAGATGTTCTGGAAATCGGCGAAAGCCTGCCGGGTGTAGGCGGAGTTGATGGTGTGCCAAGTGGCAAGCTGGAAGAACAGGCTGGATGGAATTTCCGCGCCGCTCTTCATCAGACCTTTATAGCCTAGCAGCGGCATCACGCACTCCAGGCTCAGCGCCCGGTCGAAATCCGTGCCGCCCACATGCAGGCCGGCATTGCCGAGCAGGTCGCCGGCGCGATCCGCGTGCTTGGCCCGTTCCGGCGACAGGCGCACCAGCGAAAAATCGGCGGTGCCGCCACCGATGTCGGCGATCAGCACCAGTTCTTCGCTGCTAAGTGAGGCTTCGTAGTGCAGCGCCGCGCCGATGGGTTCGAACTGGAAGCTCACGTCCTTGAAACCCACTTGCCGCGCAATGGCCTCCAGCGTGTCCTGGGCGCGTTGGTCGGCGGCGCGGTTGTCATCGACGAAATGCACCGGCCGTCCGAAGACCGCCTGCTCGAAACGGCGCCCGGCCTGGAATTCGGCCCGCATTTTCAGTTCGCCGATGAAGCTCGCCAACAGATCCTTGAAGGGCAGCGCCCGCCCGCCGACTTCCGTGCTGCCGTCGATCAGGCTGCTGCCGAGCAGGCTTTTCAGTGCCCGCATCAGTCGGCCCTCGTAGCCTTCCAGGTATTCCAGCAGCGCTTCGCGTCCGAAGTGGGTGGTTTCCTCGTCGGCATTGAAAAACACCGCGGAGGGCAAGGTCGGCTTTTCGTCTTCGAGGGGCAGGAGCGTCGGCATTCCGGGCTGTAGCCAGCCGACGGTGGAATTGGATGTGCCGAAGTCGATCCCGCAGGCGCGGGGAAGGGAGGGGCTCATGGGCGATGCACAGATGGCCGGGGGACGAATGCTACGCCGGATGGGGGCGGGCTGGCCAAGGTTTTGAATGGGAAGCGCGGGCCGGGCCGATGTTGTCCTGCTGGCGGTGCGGGTCGGAGTCGGGCGCTTGCCGTTCCACCGAAGGGGGCTGCGCCGTTTCCGCGTCAATGCCGCCCGTTTCGCATTATCGGGCGGAGCACGGTAAAGCCGGTATGGTCGGCCAGAAGACGCCGGATCGTCGGCGGACTCCAGGCGTTCGGGGCGCGCCGGGCCGCAACGGGGTTGCCACGGCGTCGTTGAGAACGCCGGCTTGCGGTTGGTGTGTAACAGCCCGGCCGAGCGCTTTTCGCAGGGCTCAACCCTTCTTCAGCAAACCAGCCAGCGCGGCAAACGGAGAGTGCGTGGCGGCTTTGCCGGGCTGTTTGGCCGAAACGTTGCCTTGCGTCGCTTCGAGTTGGCGCTGGTGCTCGTTGTCGTGGCAGTACAGGCACAGGAGTTCCCAGTTGCTGCCGTCGGGCGGGTTGTTGTCGTGATTGTGGTCGCGATGGTGGACGGTGAGTTCGCGCAGGTTGGCGGTGGTGAATTCGCGGGCGCAGCGGCCGCAGATCCACGGATAGATCTTGAGGGCTTTTTCGCGGTAGCCCTCGGCGCGGGTGTCGGCGGCGCGGCGGGCTTCGAGGACGAGGCGATCGAGTTTTTCGCTCATGGATGGGCTCCGGACAGGCGGCGGGCGAGATCGGCGAGGGCTTCCTCGACGACGTCGGCCGCGCGCATCAGGGTGGTTTCTTCGATGATCAGCGGCGGGGCGAAGCGCAGCACGCTGTCGTGGGTGTCCTTGGTCATCAGGCCGCGGGCGAGCAGCCATTCGGCGGCGGTGCGGGCATTGACGCGATGGGTGTCGAGTTCCATGCCGATCAGGAGGCCGCGACCGCGCACGCCGACGATCAGCGGGTTTTCGATGGCCTGCAGGCGGGCGAGGAACAGGGCGCCGAGGCGGGCCGAACGTTCGGCAAGCTTTTCGTCGGCGAGCAGGGCCAGCGCTTCGGCGGCGACGGCGGCGGCGAGCGGGTTGCCGCCGAAGGTGGAGCCGTGGTCGCCCGGGTGGAAAACCTGCATCAGCTTTTTGTCGGCCAGAAAGGCCGAGACCGGCAGCAGTCCGCCGCCGAGCGCCTTGCCGATGATGACGCCGTCCGGGCGCACGCCGTCGTGCTCGCAGGCGAGGATCTTGCCGGTGCGGCCGAGGCCGGTTTGCACCTCGTCGGCGATCAGCAGGACGTCGTGCTGGCGGCACAGTTCGGCGCAGCGTGCCAGCCAGCCGGCGGGCGGGAGGTTGATGCCGCCTTCGCCCTGGATGGGTTCGAACAGGAAGGCGGCGGTATTCGGGGTGATGGCGGCTTCGAGGGCGGCGGCATCGCCGAAGGGAATCGGGCGGAAACCGGGCGCGAAGGGGCCGAAGCCTTCGCGGTATTGGTCTTCGGACGAGAAGCCGATGACGGTGGTGGTGCGACCGTGGAAATTGCCGGCACAGACGATGATTTCGGCCTGTCCTTCGGGCACGCCCTTGATCTTGTATGCCCACTTGCGGGCGGCCTTGATGGCGGTTTCGACGGCTTCGACGCCGGTATTGACCGGCAGCGCCTGATCGTAGCCGAGCAGCGCGGAGAGGCGTTCGAGCATCAGCGGCAGGCGGTCGTTGGAATAGGCGCGGGAGGTGAGCGCCAGACGCCCGGCCTGCTCGGTGAGGGCGCGGACCAGCCGCGGGTGGCTGTGACCGAAGCTGACTGCCGAGTAGGCGCTCATCATGTCGAGGTAGCGCCGGCCTTCCACGTCCCACAGCCAAGCGCCGTCGCCACGGGTGAACACCACCGGCAGCGGTGCGTAGTTGTGGGCGCTGTAGGCTTCTTCCCGCTGGCGTAGCTGGGCCGTGGTGGGGCCGAGGGCGGCGCTGGCGATTTCGAGCACCCAGCGGGCGCCGCTGCCGTCGCGGTCGCGCTCGGGCACGTATTCGACGATCTCGAAGCCGACCAGATCGGCACAGCTGCGCAGCCCGTGCAGGGCGTCGACGAGTTCCTGCGGGTCGAGGCCGTCGGGCACCAGGCAGGTGGTGGCGGGCAGCCTGGCGCAGTCGATGGCGTCGAGATCTACCGATACGCCGAAGCCGGCGGTGCCGTCGCGGGCGATGCTCATGGCTTCGCACAGCACCGCAGGCAGGCCGCGGGCTTTGACTTCCGGCATGTAGAAGATCTTCACGCCGAGTTTTTCGAGGAGCTTGCGTTCTTCGGGCTCCCACGAGCGGGCGCCGACGATGGCGACGTGGGCCGGGTCGAGGTGGGGGCCGGGCAGGCCGGTGAGGGCTTCGTCGCCGATGCCGAGCAGGGCGGCCAGCGGCATGCCGTGGATGTTGCCGGTATGGGTGGTGCGCGGCGTGTGGGCGTCGAGATGGGCGTCGATCCAGATCAGGCCGAGTTTGCCGCGGGGCGCCAGGGAGCGGGCGATGCCGCGCCATGTACCGGCGCCGATGGCATGGTCGCCGCCGAGAACGAGGGGAATCGCGTCTTCGGTGCGGATTTCCGCCACCGTGTCGGCAATGTCGTGCAGCAGCATGCTGACGGTGGTGAGCCGCTCCTGCATCGACGAGCGGGGCGGTTTGGGGGCGGAGGGCTCGAGCAGGGCGTGCCAGCGGGCGCGGATGCCGCGCTGGCGCAGGCTGTTTTCGAAGCCAAGGTCGCGCAGTGCGCGGGGGCCGGCGGCGGGGCCGAAAATCGGTGCACCGAGGCAGGAGCCGACGCCGACGATGCGGACCGGGCGGGAGGGCACGAACGGGGCGGGCATGATCTTCCTTCGTTAGCAGGCGCGGCGGCGAGGGGTGCCGTCATGCAGTTTGAGCGGGCCGGATGGCCCTTCGTTCAGTGCAGCCAGTGCAGGGCTTCGAGAACGACCAGCGCGGCGATTGCCGCACCGCCAGCCGCCAGCCAGCGGGTTTGCCGACGGTTTTCGGCGGCGAGGCGGGCGATCTCGTTGCGGGTGTCGTCGTTGCGCCGTTCGGCAAGCGCCTGGTGAACCAGACGGGGCAACTGGGGCAGGATCGGCGCCCACGAGGGGGCTTCGTCCTTCATGTGGCGTAGCAGCGCGCGCCAGCCTATCTGGTCGTTCATCCAGCGTTCGAGGAAGGGTTTGGCGGTTTTCCAGAGGTCGAGATCTGGGTCGAGCTGGCGCCCGAGACCTTCGATGTTGAGCAGGGTTTTTTGCAACAGCACGAGCTGCGGCTGAACTTCCATCTCGAAGCGGCGGGCGGTCTGGAACAGGCGCAGCAGCGTCTTGCCGAAGGAGATGTCCTTCAGCGGTCGGTCGAAGATGGGTTCGCAGACCGCACGGATGGCGCCTTCGAATTCGTCCACCCGGGTGTGCGCCGGCACCCAGCCGGCCTCGATGTGGGCCAGTGCCACGCGCCGGTAGTCGCGCTGGAAAAAGGCCAGGAAATTGGTGGCGAGATATTTTTTGTCGGAGTCGTTGAGGGTGCCGATGATGCCGAAGTCGAGGGCAATGTAACGTCCGCGGGCGGCGCCGTCGGTGGCGACGAAGATGTTGCCGGGGTGCATGTCGGCGTGGAAGAAGCCGTCGCGGAAAACCTGGGTGAAGAAGATCTCGACGCCGGCCCGGGACAACGCCTTGAGGTCGATGCCGTTGGCGCGCAGGGCGTCGAGCCGGGAGATGGGGATGCCCTTCATGCGCTCCATCACCATCACGTTGTTGGTGCACCAGTCCCAGTGCACTTCGGGCACGACAAGGAGTTCGGAGTCTTTGAAATTGCGCCGCAGTTGGGAGCAGTTGGCGGCCTCGCGCATCAGGTCGAGTTCGTCGCGCAGATATTTGGAGAACTCGGCGACGACTTCCCGTGGCTTGAGGCGGCGGCCTTCCAGCCATACCTTTTCGAGCACCGTGGCGGCGACGTCGAGCAGCGCCAGATCGTGGGCGATGACCGGCGCAATGCCGGGGCGCAGGATCTTGACCGCCACCTCGGTGCCGTCGGGCAGTTCGGCAAAGTGAACCTGGGCGATGGAGGCGGAGGCGACGGGTTCCCGCTCGAAGCGCACGAACACTTCGTCCACGTGCTTGCCGTAGGCGGCTTCCAACTGGGCCAGCGCTTCGTCGGTGGAAAAGGGCGGGACGCGGTCCTGGAGGCGGGCGAGTTCTTCGGCGATGTCCGGCGGCAGCAGGTCGCGGCGGGTGGATAGCATCTGGCCGAACTTGACGAAGATCGGGCCCAGGGATTCGAGCGCTTGGCGCAGGCGCGCGCCTGCGGGTTCGTCGAAGTTGCGGCCGAAACGCAAGAGGCGGGCCAGCCAGGCCAGCCGGCCGGTCGGCTCGCTGGAGATGATCATCTGATCGAGGCCGTATCGCAGGCTGACGGAGACGATCTTGACGAGTCGGAAGAGGCGCACGGCGGCAGGCGGAAACGAAAACGCGGATTGTGCCCCTAAAGCCGGGGCGACGAAAGCGCGACCGGCTCCGGGGCCGGCCGCTCAGCGCCGCGGGCGAGGGCGGTCGGCGGCGGGCGGCGCCGGCTGGGGGATCGGCGCAGGGAGAACCTGCCCGGTCAGCCAGCGCACGACGAGCTTGATTTCGCGTTTCAGGGCTTCGTCGTCGGCATCGAAGACAGGCAGGCCTTCGCTGCTGATTGTGAAGGGCGGCAGACGCCATTCACGCTCGACGACGAACAGGTGGTCGCCGTCGCGGATGGCTTTCTGGGTGATGACGTAGCCGTAAGGGCGCGTGTCGAAGCGCCCGCAGTACGCGGTGCGGGTGGCATGGGGCAGCCCGTCGCGTTCGCCGCTGACCAGGCCGCTGGTGGTGAAGGCCGGGCAGTGCTTGGCGAGACCCGCGGCGATATGACCGAGGTAGGCCTCGGGGGACATCTCCTGGGCGCCGAAACGCTGCACCAAAAGGCGATCGCGATAATCCTCGAGGCCTTGGCCGCGAGGGACGTACTCCTCGTGGCGGATGCCGTTGCCTTCGCGCAGATCGACGATCCGCCATGCCTGATCGGCCGGCAGCGGCAGGCGCCAGTGCAATGTGGGCGCCTCGGCCCGGGCCGGAAGGGCCAGCATCAGGCCGGCCGCGAAGAGTGCAAGGCGGGCAGACAGTCTGACGAGAGAGTCGAGGGCAAGGTGTCTCACGCGGAAATTTTGCCACGTTCGCCGCACTTTGTTGTCTCCCGAAACGGGCCGGACGCCGGGATGCGCCACGCTTGGATATAATCCTGTGCTTTTAGTAGCAGTGTTTGCCATGAGCGCCGATCAGAAAACTCAGCTTGCCGACCTCTTGCGTGCCGCCCTCCGCAGCGTGGCGCCCGAACAGGCCGAAACTCCCATCAACCTGGAGCGTCCGAAACAGGCCGGCCACGGAGATTTTGCAAGCAATCTTGCGCTGCAGCTGGCCAAGCCGCTCAAGCGCAATCCGCGCGATCTGGCCAATCTGCTGCTCGCCGAATTGCCCCCGTCCAAACTGGTTGCCAAAGCCGAAGTGGCCGGTGCCGGTTTCATCAACTTCACGCTCATCTCCGACGCCAAGACGGCTATCGTGAGCCAGGTGCTCGAACGCGGCGAGGCGTTCGGCCGTGGGGTCAAGAGCGGCATCAAGGTTCAGGTCGAGTTCGTCTCCGCCAACCCGACCGGCCCGCTCCACGTCGGCCACGGTCGCGGCGCGGCCTACGGCGCCTCGCTTGCCGACGTGCTCGATTTTGCGGGTTTCGACGTGACCCGCGAGTACTACATCAACGACGCCGGCCGGCAGATGGACATCCTCGCCCTGTCGACCTGGCTGCGTTATCTCGCCCTGTTCGACATCGCGGTCGATTTCCCGCCCAACGCCTACCAGGGCGACTACGTCAACGAGATGGCCGCCCAGATCAGGAGTGCCCACGGCGACCGGTTCGCCAAGGTGGCCGTGGCCGACGTGCTGCTCGGCGCCCCCGATGTCGAAGTCGACAAGGAAGGCCGCCTGGATGCGCTGATCGCCAACGCCAAACGCATTCTCGGCCCGGATTACGCGTGGGTGCATGGCTTTGCACTGACCGAGCAGCTCGGCGACGGACGCGAAGATCTGAAGGAGTTCGGCGTCACCTTCGACAAGTGGTTCTCCGAGCGCTCGCTGTTCGACACCGGCCTGGTCGAGAAGGCCGTCACCGAGCTCGAGGCCCGCGGCCACCTGTATGTACAGGACGGCGCCAAGTGGTTCCGCTCGACCGCCTTCGGCGACGAGAAGGACCGCGTCGTGCAGCGCGAAAACGGCCTCTACACCTACTTCGCATCCGATATCGCCTATCACGTCAACAAATACGAGCGCGGATTCGACCGCATCATCGACATCTGGGGCGCCGACCACCACGGCTACATCGCGCGCGTCAAGGGCGCCCTCGCCGCCCTCGGCCTTCCGCCCGAAAGGCTCGACGTGGCATTGGTGCAGTTCGCGGTGCTCTACCGGGACGGCCAGAAGGCGGCGATGTCCACCCGTTCCGGCGAATTCGTCACGCTGCGCGAGTTGCGCAACGAAGTCGGCAACGATGCCTGCCGCTTTTTCTACGTGTTGCGCAAGGCCGATCAGCACCTGGATTTCGACCTCGACCTCGCCAAGAGCCAAAGCAACGAAAACCCGGTTTACTACATCCAGTACGCCCATGCCCGTCTGTGTTCGGTGCTCGGTCAGTGGAGCGGCGTGGAGGCCGATCTGGCCGACGCCGATCTGGCCCGTCTCGACAACGAGCGCGAACTGGCCCTGTGCGCCCGTCTGACGGCTTTCCCGGAAGTCGTCCAGAACGCGGCGTCCGACTATGCTCCGCACCAGATCGCCTTCTACCTGAAAGATCTCGCCGGCGAATTTCACAGCTACTACAACGCCGAGCGCATGCTGGTGGACGACGAAGGCCTCAAGCTTGCCCGTCTCGCGTTGGCCGCCGCGGTGCGTCAGGTGATTCGCAACGGTCTGGCGCTGCTTGGCGTTTCCGCTCCCGATTCGATGTAATTCCGGAACTTCCCGTTCATGAGCCGTGATAAAAAGCCCCGACTGCAAACCACACCATCCAAATCGGGCAGCCGGGGCAGTACCCTCGTCGGCATCTTTGTCGGTCTGATCCTCGGGGCGCTGGTGGCTGCCGGCATTGCGCTGTACTTCACCGCGGCGTCGCCGTTCCAGAAGAGGCAGGAAGAAAAGCCCCTCGTGCAGCCGCCGCCCAAGCCGCAGAACGGCGAACCCATCGCTCTGCCCGGCAAGGCGGGTGACAAGCCCGTCGAAAAGCCCCGCTTCGACTTCTACAACGTGCTGCCCAAGGGTTCCGACGCGCTGCCTGCGCCGACCAAGCCCGAGGAAACCACCGAAGTCGTCAAGCCGGACAAGCCCGAAGTGCCCGAGAAGCCCGAGAAGACGGACAAGCCCGCCAAGCCGGAAAAAGTCGACAAGCCCAAGCCCGACGATGCCGAGCGGGCCAAGGCCGAGGCGGCCCTGCTCGACAAGCCGGCCGTTCCCGAGAAGTTCTACCTGCAGGCGGGCGCTTTCGAAGATCCGTCCGAGGCGGATAACCTCAAGGCGCGTCTCGCGTTGATGGGCGTCGAGGCCAGCGTGCAGAAGGTCGAAGTGCCCGACAAGGGCACCATGCACCGGGTCCGCACTGGCCCTTATCTGGGGCAGGATGAGATGAGCAAGGCACGTCAGAACCTGTCCTCGAACGGCATCAGTACCGCCGTAGTCAAGATCAAGCCGAAGGAACCAAAACCGGCACCTGCCGCTCAATGAGTACTGTGCCGATTCAAGGAGAAACCGTAATGCAGCGTCGCGATGTCCTCAAGCAGCTTTCCGCCCTGGCCGCCCTAGGCAGTATCGGCTTGCCCGCCATGGCGCAGGCTACCTCCGGCTTTGAGCCGGTGTCGCCGCCGCAGCCGACCGATGTGAAGGGCAAGGTCGAAGTGCTGGAGTTCTTCCACTATGGTTGTCCTCACTGCAGGGATTTCGATCCGTTGCTCGAATTGTGGGTCAAGAAACTGCCCGCCGACGTGGTCTTTCGCCGGGTTCCGGTGACCTGGGGCAATCCGCAGCTCTCCGGCCTCGCCAAGCTCCATCTGACGCTGGAGGCCACTGGCGATCTGGCCCGCTTGCACAGCCATATTTTCAACGCCGTGCAGGCCGACAAGCTGCCGCTGCATACCGAGGCGGGGGCGCAGGAATGGGCGGTCAAGAACGGCATCGATGCGAAGAAGTTCTCCGATGCCTATCGGTCGTTCAACGTGAATGTGCGGCTCAAGCGGGTCGAGGAAATCGGTCGCAACTACAAAATCCAGGGTGTGCCGACCCTCGCCGTCGATGGCAAGTATTTCACCTCCGGCTCCATCGCGGGTTCCCATGAAGCCGCTCTCAAAGTGGCCGACCAACTGATCGCCCGCGCCCGCGCCGAGCAGGGCCGCAAGTAAGCCGTTCGACAGGCGCCGCCCTTCCCCGGGCGGCCTCTGCCGATTTCTCCCGTTTCCCTTTATCTCCTTCGTGTCTCAGCGCGTTTTCATCACGGGTGCGTCAAGCGGTATCGGCGCTGCCCTGGCACGTTACTACGCGGCTCGCGGTGCGGTGCTGGGGCTCGTCGCACGACGTCGGGCGGCGCTGCAGGAACTGCTCGCCACCTTGCCGGGCGAGCATGCCGTCTATACCGTGGATGTGGCCGACGAGGCCGGATTGCGTCAGGCGGCGGCCGATTTCAGCGCCCGCTTTGGCGTTCCGGACGTGGTGGTTGCCAATGCGGGGGTGTCGGTCGGTACCTTGACCGAGGAAGAGGGCGATCTGCGCGCTTTCGAGCGGGTGATGCGCACCAACGTGCTCGGCATGGTGGCCACCTTTCAACCCTTTGTCGCACCGATGCGCGCGCGCGGTTCAGGCCGTCTGGTGGGCATCGCCTCCGTGGCGGGGATTCGCGGTCTGCCCGGCGCCGGCGCTTACAGCGCGTCAAAGGCGGCCGTGATCGCCTATCTCGAAAGCCTGCGGGTCGAGTTGCATGGCAGCGGCGTGAAAGTCGTCACCATTGCGCCGGGCTACATCGAGACGCCGATGACGGCCGTCAATCGCTATCCGATGCCCTTCATGCTGCCGGCGGATGAAGCGGCCCGTCGTTTCGTCCGGGCCATCGACGCCGGTGCCGGTTACGCGGTCATTCCCTGGCAGATGGGGGTGGTCGCGAAGCTGCTGCGTTTATTGCCCAATCCCATTTTCGACCGCGTTTTTGCGCGGGCCGGACGCAAGCCGCGGGGGCTGCCCTTGTAAGGCAGGCCGCTCAATGGCCTGAGTTGGCACGAGATCGAGTCGCTGCCCATGGGTCGGCCGGATATGGACCGACGGTTTCTTAAATCTCCGACAGTTGGGTGATGGCCGGCATGTATTTCTTGCCAAGCGCCTCGGCCACTTTCGGGTGGGTGACCTGGCCGTTGCAGATGTTGAGACCGGCTCGCAGGCCGACGTCGTCTTTCAAGGCTTCCCGCCAGCCCTTGTTGGCGAGGGCAAGGATCACCGGCAAGGTGGCGGCGTTGAGGGCGTAGGTGGCAGTGCGCGAAACGGCGCCGGGCATGTTGGCGACGCAGTAATGCACGATGCCGTCCAGGATGTAAGTCGGGTCGGTGTGGGTGGTCGGGTGGGATGTCTCGAAGCAGCCGCCCTGGTCGATGGCGACGTCCACGATCACTGCGCCGGGCTTCATCGTCGCCAGCATCTTGCGGGTGACCAGCTTGGGTGCGGCGGCGCCGGGGATGAGTACGGCGCCGATCACCAGGTCGGCCTGCCCGACGAGGCGCTCGATGGCATCCTGAGTGGCATACAGGGTTTTTACGCGGCCGCCGTAGATTTCGTCCAGGTGACGCAGCACCGACAGCGACTTGTCGAGAATGGTCACGTCGGCTCCGAGGCCGATCGCCGTGTGGGCTGCGTTGTTGCCGACGGTGCCGCCGCCGAGGATCACCACCCGACCGGGTTCGACACCCGGCACGCCGCCGAGCAGCACGCCGCGCCCGCCGTGGGATTTTTCGAGTGCGGATGCGCCGGCCTGGATGCTCATGCGCCCGGCAACTTCGGACATCGGGGCGAGCAGCGGCAGGCCGCCGCCGGGCGCGGTGACGGTTTCGTAGGCGATGGCGGTGGCGCCGCTGGCCAGGATGTCGGCGGCAAGATCGGGCGCCGCGGCGAGGTGAAGGTAAGTGACCAGCAGGTGGTGGGGGCGGAGGAGCGTCCGTTCGTCGGCGACGGGCTCCTTGACCTTGACGATCATCTCCGCTATTTCGAAGACCTTCGACGCATCGGCGGCGATGGTCGCGCCGGCCTGTTCGTAGTCGGCGTCTTTCGCTCCGATACCAAGCCCGGCGCCCGTTTCGACGATCACGCTGTGGTGGTGGGCGATGAGTTCGCGTACTGCGTCGGGAGTCAGGCCGACGCGGTGTTCATGGTTTTTGGTTTCCTTGGGAACGCCGATTTTCATGATCTTCTCCGTAGCTGAGTGGTCGGGCGATGCAGAGAGTGAGAGTAGCGCGGTGGAGCGTGTGTTTCACGCTCTTTCAATAACGGTGCAGTACTCGAAAGACTGATGCGACGATGGAGAACAAGGTTCAAGAGAATTCCTGGGCGGATGCGCTGGGGCAAATCCATCGGCCCCACGACGGGGCGGCCCGCATCGTGTCGCTGGTGCCGTCACTGACCGAACTGGTCTGCGATCTGGGCTTGGCCGGGCAGTTGGTCGGGCGGACCGGTTTCTGCATTCATCCGAAGGAGACGCTCAAGACGGTGCCCAAAGTGGGGGGGACGAAAGACGTTAACATCGCCCGCCTGCGCGAACTGGAGCCGACCCACGTGATCGTCAATATCGACGAAAACCGGCGCGAGTGTGTCGAGGAGATCGCGGCTTTCGTGCCCCATGTGATTGTCACTCACCCCTGCGCGCCGGAGGACAACTTGGCGGTGTACCGCCTGTTGGGGGGTGTTTTTGACCGCCGGGACGAGGCCGGGCGGCTCGAGGAGGCCTTGCGGCAAGCTCTGGAAGCCGCCAGGGCCGTGGGTGAGGGTATGCCCCGGGAAAGGGTGCTATATCTCATCTGGCGCGAGCCCTGGATGACGGTAGCGCGCGGCACTTATATTTCTGCGGCGCTCGCGGCGGTGGGGTGGGACACTTGGCCGCCCGGCGCGGAGCCCCGATATCCGGCCTTTGATTTGAATGCGTCGTGGTTGCGAGAGGTGGGCCGGGTCTTTCTGTCGTCGGAGCCTTATCGTTTTCGCGCCGGCCACCTCGCGGAGGTCGAGCTTGCCACGGGCAAGCCGACGAGCTTGATCGACGGGGAAATGGTGTCCTGGTATGGCAGTCGGGCGGTCGCCGGAATGCGCTACCTGGCGGCTCTGCGGCGCTCCTTGAGCGGGCTTGAATGAAAAAACGCCCACCGGACGGTGGGCGTCGATTGCGACGGAGGCGGGCGCTCAGCTGGGCTGGCGCAGCACCTGATGCGGGGCCGGAATCGGCCACTTGTTGGCGGCACCGACTTCGGCGAGGGCCTTGTTGGTGTCGAAGTAAACCTGCCAGTAGTGGTCGTTGTGGCAGTAGGGGCGCACCACCAGCTTGGTACCGGCGGCGTTGAACTCGAGGATCTCGACGTCCGGCGCCGGATCTTTCTGCACGTTGGGGATCTGGCTGATGCGGGCACGGATCAGTTCCATCGCCTGCGTGGGGTCGACCGCGTGGGCGATCTGGGCGGTGAGGTCCACACGCCGGCAGGGATTGAGCGTGTAGTTGACGATGTTGTCGGAGAACAGCTTGTTGTTGCCGACGGTGGTACGCACGTTGTCCGGCTGATCGATGGTGGTGGCGAACAGGCCGATTTCCCTCACCGTGCCGGTGATGCCGGCGCCGCTGATGAAGTCGCCCACCTTGAACGGGCGCAGGATGATCAGGAAGGCGCCCGCTGCGAAGTTGGAGAGCAGGCCGCTCCAGGCGACGCCGATGGCGACGCCGGCTGCGGCGATGAGGGCCGCGAAGCTGGTGGTTTCGATGCCGAAGACCGACAGGATGACGATCACCAGCACGATGCGCATGATGACCCGCATGGTCGCCTCGACGTAGCGGACGAGGGTGGGTTCGACCTTCTGGCGGGTCATGCCGCGATTCGAGAGGTTGCCGATGAGGTTGATGACCCAACCGCCAACGATCCACAAGGCGATCGCGCCGGCGAGCTTCCAGCCGAGGGGAATGAGGTAGGTGGTGACGATGTTGCTGATGTCGAGGGCGGATTCGGTAGCCATGATGGGCGCTCCGTCATGAAAAAGGAGGCCAAAGTCTAACCCGAGTTGTACTGGCTGGAGATTATGGTGTGTGAATTTTCTCCTGGCTCGGGTGTCTTGCGTGTGTTAGCCCGATTGTGTCATCAGGGCCTGCAGCCGTTCCGGGGTGAGGATGGCGAAACGGGCGCCGATCACCGGGCGGCGGCCAAGCTTTAGAACGAGCTTGTCGCGGGTGAGCAGGGCCTTGGCGCCACTGTCGCGGGCGACTTCGAGAAATTTCTGGTCGTCCCGGTCGAGGCAGGCCGGAAGCTCGCAGGATGGGGCATCGACGACGTCGATCACGCAGCAGCGGGCCCGGTAGGCCGCGGCAATTTCGGCTTGGCGTTCCGGGGGCTGGGCGAACTGGGTATAGGCAAGGACGCGGCTCAGTTCGCCCAGGCAGTCCTCGCGGGTAAAGGGGCGCAGCAGGCCGTTTTCCACCGCGGCGCGCAAGCGCACGAGGGCGGGGTCTTCGAACATCCACAAGGACAGGACGACGTTGGTGTCGAGGACGACCGGCAGGCCGTGGGGCAGCGGGGCGTCGAGGGAATAGGTGGCCACGGTCGGAACCGAAAACGCAGGGCTAAAAAAGAAGGGGGCCGAAGCCCCCTTCCGGAGTGTTGCTGCTACCGACTATCAGGCGGCTTTCTTGGCGTCGAGGCGAGCCTTGACGAAGGAGCCCGGTGCGTCCTCGATGATCTTGAGGGTGCCATTGAGCGGGTCGCGGGCCGGAACCTTGGAGCTGTCCTGGGCCATCAGCCAGGCTTGCCAGTCGGTCCACCACGAACCCGGATGCTGTTCGGCGGTGTTGAAGAACTCGTCGGCGGTTTCAGGCAGCTTGCTGGCCGTAGTCGTCCAGTAGCCGTACTTGTTGGCCGCCGGCGGGTTGACGATGCCGGCGATGTGGCCGGAGCCGCCCAGCACGAAGCGCACGTTGCCGCCGAAGTTGCGGGCACCGGAGTAGGTGCTCTTCCACGGAGCAATGTGGTCTTCGATGGTGGAGATGAAGTAAGTCGGAACCTTGATCTTGGAGAGGTCGATGGGTACGCCAGCAACTTCGATGCCGCCCGGCTCCTTGAGCAGGTTCTGCAGGTACATGTTGCGCAGGTAGAAGCTGTGCATCTTGGCCGGCATGCGGGTGGAATCGGAGTTCCAGTAGAGCAGGTCGAACGGGAAGGGGTCCTTGCCCATCAGGTAGTTGTTGACCACGAAGGACCAGATCAGGTCGTTGGCGCGCAGCATGTTGAAGGTGCCGGCCATTTCGGAGCCTTCGAGATAGCCGCGCTCGAACATCTTCTTTTCGAGGCTGGCAATCTGCCCTTCGTCGAGGAAGACGGAGAGCTCGCCCGGATCGGCGAAGTCGGTCATCGTCGTGAAGAAGGTGCCGGAAGCGAGACGCTTGTCCTTTTTGCCGGCCATGTAGGCCAGCGTGGTGGCCAGCAGGGTGCCGCCCAGACAGTAACCGGCTGCGTTGATTTCCTTGGCGCCGGTCTGCTCGACGATGGCGTCGACCGCCGCCAGCGTGCCTTCGAGCAGATACGCGTCGAAGCTCTTCTCGGCCAGACGCTCGTCAGGGTTGACCCAGGAGATCACGAAGACGGTGTGGCCTTGATCGACACACCACTTGATGTAGGAGTTCTTGTCGCGCAGGTCGAGGATGTAGAACTTGTTGATCCAGGGCGGCACGATCAGCAGCGGGCGCTTGGAGACGTCCGGGGTGCTCGGCGTGTATTGGATCAGCTGCATCATTTCGGTCTGGAAGACGACCTTGCCCGGCGTGGTGGCGACGTTGCGGCCAAGTTCGAAGGCGCTGGTGTCGGTCATCTTGACGCGCAGGCTGCCGTCGCCTTCTTCCACGTCGCGCAACAGGTTGTTGAGGCCCTTGATGAGGTTCTGACCGTGGCTCTTGACCGTCTCGCGGAAGACTTCCGGATTGGTCATCGCGAAGTTGGACGGCGACAGGGCGTCGATGTACTGGCGGGTGTAGAAGTTGACCTTCTTTTGGGACTGGTCGTCCAGGCCATCCACGGTGGAGACGGTGTCGTGGATGTGGCGGGCGGTGATCAGGTAGGACTGCTTGATGAAGTCGAACAGGAAGTGCTCCTGCCATTCTTCGTCCTTGAAGCGCTTGTCGCCTTTTTCGGGCGCGGCGATCGGGGCGGTGGCGGGCATCCCGGTGAGGCGCATCATCGAATGCTGCCACAGGGAGAAGTAGTCCCACACCAGGTTCATCTGAGCCTGGGCCAGACGGTAGGGGTTGGCCAGCAGCTTGCCCATCATGTCCATGAACGCATGGGCAATGCCGAGTTCATCGGAAGGGGCGGTGATGCCTTTCTTGACCTGCTTCTGGATGTGATCTGCCAGCAGCTTGGAGGCCCGTTGCGCGACTTCGGCGTAGGTCTTGGCGACTTCTTTGGGATCCGGCAGTTCGGACTTTGCGACTTCTTTTTCGGGCGCAGCCATTGTTGGGCTCTCCTGGTTAGATGTTTTTGACGAAACGAACAATGCCATCACCACCCACGGACCGGCGCACATCGCCTTTACGCTCAAGGTGGTTCAGGTGGGCGATGGCTTCCCCCATTGCGAACATCACCTGGTGCGTGTCAAGTTCGCGCGGGAAAAGGGTTGTGAGAAGCTCCCCCGCACAGCGTGGCTCGGTACAGGATGCAAGCAGTTCCGCACACCGGGCGTCGTGGTGTTCGACGAGCTGGTCGACGCGCAAGCCGATGTTGCGGAACGGACTTCCATGAGATGGTAGCACGACGGATGTTTCAGGCAATTGCCTGAAAGACTGGATCGAGTGGAGAAACCGGCCCAGCGGGTCGTCATTCGGCGTTGCCGCGAAGACGCTCACATTGGTCGAAATGCGGGGCAGCAACATGTCGCCCGAAATCAGGATGTCGACCGCCGCGCAATGGAGCGACATGTGTTCGGGCGAGTGTCCGAAGCCGGTGATGACTCGCCATTCCCGGCCGCCGATCACGAGGCGGTCGCCTTCGTACAGGCGTCGGTAGCTGGACGGCAGGTCGGGAACGCCGCGACGGTAGGCGTTGCCGCGCTCGCCAAGAGCCAGGCAGCGCGCCTCGTCAAGGCCATGCAGCCGGAACTGGGCGAGCATCGTTTCGACGTTGTAGCCCGGCAATTGGTGCCACAGGGCGTGGCCGGCGAGGAATTCGCCGTGGGTCATCGCAACGGCGGCGCCGGTTTTTTTGGAAAGCCACTGGGCGAGACCCAGGTGGTCGGGGTGGCAGTGGGTGACGATGATCTGCGTGACCGGTTTGCCGAGGCGTGTGAGGATGGTGTTCCAGGCGTCGCGGGTGGCGTCCAGGCCGAAACCGGTGTCGACGATCGCGACGCCGTCGCCGTCTTCGATCAGCCACAGGTTGATGTGGTTCAGCGCGAAGGGCAGCGGCATGCGAATCCAGTGCACGCCGGGCGCGACCTGCAGGGTTTCGCCGGTTGCAGGCAGCGTGTCGAAGGGATATTCGAGTTGTGGGGTCATGGTTTCGTGGGCTCCTGGGCCTTTTTGTCTTGTGCTGCCTGCTTGCCGGGGCTGCGTTTGCCGGTCCTGGCGAAATCTGTTTTACTCATCTTCCCCCGCCCGTCGCCTTGCGCTCTCCTATCCCGCTCCATGAGTCAGGAAGAAACCTTCAGCATCTCCGATCTTGCCCGCGAATTCGGAATCACGCCGCGCGCGATCCGCTTCTACGAGGACAAAGGCCTGTTGACGCCGGCCCGCGCCGGGCATCGACGCATCTATGTAAAGCGCGACCGCACCCGCCTCGGGCTCATCCTGCGCGGCCGGCGTCTTGGCCTGTCGCTGGCGCAGATCTTCGAGTTGCTCGGCATGTACGACGGCGCACGCAATTCGGCGCCCCAGTTGCGGCGTTTTCTGACCGTGCTGGCGGAGCGTCGGCGCATCATCGAACAACAGCGCGAGGATATCGCCGCGGTGCTTGGCGAGATCGACACGCTCGAACGTTTGTGTGCCGACCTGCTTGCCGGCGAATCCGTCGCCGAGGGGGCTACGTGAGCATTTTGCCCTCATGTTGACGTTCACGTAAACGGCAATTGAACGCCGCCAGCAACGGCGGGGACGGGCAGGGGTGGGTTTATCGGTCGATACCGACAGACTTTCCTGCGCACGCAAGCGCTTCATGGGTGAATCCGGGCACTGGGCAGGGTATCGTGTCGGTTTGTTTGATTGCATGGATGACTGGATCGATGGCTCTAACTCTTCGCGTTCTCGGTGGCGACGACCTGATCGAGATCGAACACGTCCGCCAGTTTTTCCGCAATTACGCGGCGTGGCTCGGGGTGGGCCTGGGCTACCAGAATTTCGGCGAAGAAATGGCCGGTTTGCCGGGCGCTTATGCCGGGCCGAACGGGCGGCTCTTCTATGCGGAAATGGACGGCAAGCCGGCCGGATGTGTTGGCGTTCGTCCGGCGACCGAAGGCGTCTGCGAGATGATGCGGCTCTACGTGGAGCCGGAATTGCGGGGCCACGGCATCGGTCGCGAGCTGGCGCTGGCGGGGATCAAGGCGGCCAAGAGCCTGGGTTTCCGCAAAGTGATGCTGGACACCGTGCCGACCATGCGCATCGCCGTCAAGCTCTACCGCGAACTCGGTTTCAAGGAGGCGCCATCCTATTATCCGACGCCGGTCGAGGGCACGATGGTTCTGGCGCTCGATCTCGAGAACTGGTCCGAGTCGGAAATCGCCAACGAGAACCTGTTCCATCTTTTCGACTACAACCTGGCGTGGGCCCGCAAGATGCGCCAGGTCGACCCCAAGTTCTTCCAGAAGCTATCCACACTGCAGGCGCCGGAATATCTGTGGATCGGTTGTTCCGATTCCCGTGTGCCGGCCAACGAGATCATCGGCTTGCTGCCGGGCGAGGTCTTCGTGCATCGCAACGTGGCCAACGTGGTCGTGCACACCGATCTCAATTGTCTGTCGGTGATCCAGTTTGCGGTGGATGTGTTGAAGGTGAAGCACATCATGGTGGTTGGCCACTACGGCTGCGGAGGCGTCGGTGCGGCGCTGCGCCGGGATCGGGTCGGGCTGGTGGACCTGTGGCTGCGCCACGTCCAGGACGTGCATGTGAAGCACGTCGGACGGGTGGACCTGCTTCCGCCGGAGATGCGCCACGATCGACTGTGCGAGCTGAACACCATCGAGCAGGTGGTTAACGTATGCCAGACCATCGTCGTGCAGGACGCGTGGGCGCGCGGTCAGCAATTGACCGTTCATGGCTGGGTGTACGGCCTGAAGGACGGTCTGATCCGCGATCTGGGGATCAACGTGCGGCGTTCCGACGATCTCATGCCTCGTTACCGGGCGGCGCTCGACGCCCTTGAAAACTGAGCCTTGCGACCGGGCAATCCATAGGGAAATCAATCGATGGGCGTCTTTACGATACGCGACGGAATCGATCTGGCCACACTCAACGCCGAAGGTCAGGGACATTTGCCCGGCTGGTTCGGCTTCGAGGCGGTGACGCTGGAGCCGGGCCGGCTTTCGGCGCGCATGCTGATCCGCCCGGAAATGCTGGCGCCCAACGGATTTCTGCACGCCGCGACGATCATCGCGCTGGCCGATACCGCGGCCGGCTATGCGACGCGCGCCCATCTGCCAGCGGGCGCGCGGAGCTTCACCACAATAGAGATGAAGAGCAACTTCTTCGGCACTCAGACCGAGGGTGTGCTGCTGTGCACCGCCACTGCGGTGCACACCGGACGCAATACCCAGGTGTGGGATGCCGAGGTGACGGGCGGTGGCTGCGGTCTGCGCCTCGCCTTGTTCCGCTGTACGCAGATGATCCTGTGGCCGAAGGCCTGACGACCCCGGAGTGCACCCCATGACCGACCCGCAGCGCAGCACCGCGCCGATTGATTTCTACTTCGACTTCTCGTCTCCCTACGGTTATTTCGCCGCCGAAAAAATCGACGATCTGGCCGCCCGCTACGGGCGAACCGTGTTGTGGCATCCCTTCCTGCTCGGCGTGACCTTCAAGGTCACCGGGCTCGGGCCGCTGCCGGGCATTCCGCTCAAGGGCGCCTATTCGTTGCACGACATCGCACGCTCGGCGCGTTATTTCGGCCTCCCGTTCCGGCAGCCGAGCGTCTTCCCGATTCCCACCCAGCACGCCGCTCGCGCCTTTTTGTGGATTGGCGACCGCAATCCGCAGAAGGCCCGTGCGTTCGGTCTGGCCGCCTACCGGGCGTATTTCGTCGACGACGTGAATATCTCCGACCTCGCGGCAGTGCTCGACATCGCCGCGCGGATCGGCATCGATCGCGACGAACTCTCGGCTGCGCTGGCCGGCGCCGAGATCAAGACGCGTCTCGCGGCGGAAGTGGATCTCGGCCTCGCCCGCGGCGTGTTCGGCTCGCCCTTCCTGTTCGTCGATGGCGAGGCCTTCTGGGGCGCCGACCGCCTGCCGCAGGTGGAACGCTGGTTGGCCGAAGGCGGGTTCTGAGCGCGGTGCAGGCCGCTTCGGCGGCGGGACGTGTGCAATCTCATGCCGCCCTGTCGGCGGGCATGGATAATGGCTGACCAAGAATTTCCGCACTTTCGCATCACGGAGACCTGCATGTCCGCACCCATCGATTTTTATTTCGATTTTTCCTCGCCATACGGTTATTTCGCTTCAGAGCGGATCGACGCGCTGGCCGACCGTCACGGCCGCGCCGTGATGTGGCACGCGATTGTGCTCGATGCCCAGTTCCAACCCCAGGGCGGGGTCAAGATTCCGGCCGCGTTGATGCGCAGCGAATACGTCAAGCGCGACACCGAGCGCACCGCCGCCTTTCTCGGCATCCCCTACAAGGAGCCGGCCCATTACCCGGTGCACACCGAGCACGCCGCCCGCGCCTTCCAGTGGCTCAGCGACCGCAACCCCGACGAGGCGCGCGCCTTCGCCCACGCGGTGTTCCGCGCCTATTTCGTCGAGGGCCGCAACATCGCCGAAACCGGCGTGCTGCTGGAGATCGCCGATACGCTCAAGATAGACCGCGAGGAGGTGGCCGACGCCTTCACCGATTCGGCCACCAAGGCTCGCATCAAGGCCGAGATCGATCTTGCCGAAGCCCGCGGCGTGTTCGGTTCGCCCTTCTTCATCGTCGAAGGCGAGGCTTTCTGGGGCAACGACCGGCTCGCCCAGCTTGAGCGCTGGCTGGAAAAGGGTCCGTTCTGACATGGAGGTGGCGATGCGGAGCATCTGTGTGTTTTGCGGCTCGCGCCCCGGTGCGAAGCCCGCCTACCGGGCGGCGGCCGAAGCCCTCGGCCAACTGCTCGCGGAGCGGGGCATCGAGCTGATTTATGGCGGCGGCAATATCGGCCTGATGGGCATCGTTGCCGACGCCTGCTTGGCCGCCGGCGGCAAAGTGGTCGGCGTGATCCCGCGCGCCCTCTTGGAGTGGGAGGTCGGCCACGAAGGCCTGACCCGCCTCGAAGTCGTCGATTCGATGCATACCCGCAAGGCGCGCATGGCCGAGCTGGCCGATGGCTTCATCGCCCTGCCCGGCGGACTCGGTACCTTCGAAGAGCTGTTCGAAATCCTCACCTGGGCTCAGCTCGGTTTCCACAACAAGCCGATCGGCCTCCTCAACGTCGATGGCTACTATCTGCCGCTGGTGCAGATGATGGAGCGCGGCGTCGCCGAAGGCTTCATGAAGGCCGAGAACCGCGGCCTGCTGCTGGCGGAGGACAATCTTTTCGCGCTCATGCGGGCCATGGGCGTGTATCACCCGCCTACCGTCGGCAAACGCCTGCGCGACGAAAAACAGTTATAACCATCCATATTCGTTAGGAGACCGATCCATGAAGACCCGCGCCGCCGTCGCCTGGAAAGCCGGAGCACCGCTCACCATCGAAACCGTCGATCTCGAAGGTCCCAAGGCCGGCGAAGTGCTGGTGGAAGTGAAAGCCACCGGCATCTGCCACACCGATTACTACACGCTTTCGGGTGCCGATCCGGAAGGCCTTTTTCCGGCCATCCTCGGCCACGAAGGCGCTGGCGTGGTGGTCGATGTGGGCCCGGATGTGAAATCCCTGCGTGCCGGCGATCACGTGATTCCGCTCTACACGCCGGAATGCCGCGAGTGCAAGTTCTGCCTGTCGCGCAAGACCAACCTGTGCCAGAAGATCCGCAGCACCCAGGGCCGCGGCCTGATGCCGGACGCCACCAGCCGTTTCAGCCTCGACGGCAAGCCGATCCTGCACTACATGGGCACGTCCACGTTCTCCAACTACATCGTCGTGCCGGAAATCGCGCTGGCCAAAATCCGTGACGATGCGCCCTTCGACAAGGTCTGCTACATCGGCTGCGGCGTGACCACCGGCGTCGGCGCCGTGATCTTCACCGCCAAGGTCGAGGCCGGCGCCAACGTGGTGGTGTTCGGCCTGGGCGGCATCGGGCTCAACGTGATCCAGGCGGCCAAAATGGTAGGCGCCGACAAGATCATCGGCGTCGATCTCAACCCCGGCCGCGAGGCGATGGCCCGCAAGTTCGGCATGACCCACTTCATCAACCCGAAGGAAGTCGACAACGTCGTCGATCACATCGTCCAGCTCACCGACGGCGGTGCCGACTACAGCTTCGAGTGCATCGGCAACACCCAGGTGATGCGCCAGGCGCTGGAATGCACCCACAAGGGCTGGGGCCAGTCGGTGATCATCGGCGTGGCCGAAGCCGGCGCCGAGATTTCGACGCGGCCCTTCCAACTCGTCACCGGCCGGGTCTGGAAAGGTTCCGCCTTCGGCGGCGCGCGCGGTCGAACCGACGTGCCCAAGATCGTCGACTGGTACATGGAAGGCAAGCTGAACATCGACGATCTGATCACCCACACGCTCACCCTCGACCAGATCAACGACGGCTTCGACCTGATGAAGCGGGGCGAGTCTATCCGCTCGGTGGTGCTGTACTGAGAGGTGGCGGCCATGCCTTTTGAAACCCTTTCCCGGCACGCCTGCTTCGGTGGCAGTCAGGGCTTTTATCGGCATCAGTCCCGCGAGATCGGGCTGCCGATGCGTTTTTCGGTGTTCACGCCGCCCCAGGCTGCGGAAGGGCCGGTGCCGGTGCTGTTCTATCTGGCCGGCCTGACCTGTACCGAGGAAACGTTCGCGATAAAAGCCGGCGCCCAGCGGGTGGCGGCCGAACTGGGCCTGATGCTGGTCGCGCCCGACACCAGCCCCCGCGACGCCCAAGTGCCGGGCGAAGCGGATACATGGGATTTCGGCGTCGGGGCCGGTTTCTACCTCGACGCCGTGCGTGAGCCCTGGGCTCGCCATTGGCGCATGGAAAGCTACATCACCGGCGAATTGCGCCAGCTGATCGGCCTGCGCTTTCCGGCCGATCTGGCCCGCTGCGGCATTTTCGGCCATTCGATGGGCGGTCACGGGGCGCTGACGCTGGCTCTGCGCCACCCCGGGCTGTACCGGTCGGTATCCGCCTTCGCCCCGATCGCCGCGCCGAGCCTGTGTCCGTGGGGCCAGAAGGCTTTTGGCGGCTACCTGGGCGACAATCGCGACCTATGGCGCAAGCACGACGCCGCTACGTTGATCGAGGACGGCCTGCGTTGCCCGCCCATCCTGATCGATCAGGGGCTTGAGGATCAGTTTCTGCCCACCCAGCTCAATCCGGACCGCTTCGAGCAGGTCTGTGCCGACGGTCAGCCGCTCACATTGCGTCGTCACCCCGGCTACGATCACGGTTACTACTTCATCTCCACCTTCATCGCGGATCACCTGGCCCATCATGCGCAGTATCTGAGGGCCTGAGCGCCCGGATGGATTTCGTCGGCCCCGATCTTGCCGCGCTTGCCGAAGGCGTCAGACCGCTGCTCGACTGGCGCGGCCTGCCGCTCGATGTGGCCTCGCTGGCGGCGTTGGCTGCCGGTCTTGGCTGGGCCAGCGGACTGCGCCTTTATGCGCTGGTGTTCATCCTCGGTGCGCTGGCCCGTTTTGCCGGCGTGCAACTGCCCGGCGGTCTCGGCGTGCTGGCCCATCCGCTGGTGCTGGGCATTTCCGGCGTGCTGCTGACGGTGGAGTTTTTCGCCGACAAGCTGCCCTGGCTCGATTCGGTGTGGGATGCGGTTCACACTTTCATCCGGATTCCGGCCGGTGCGGCGCTGGCCGCCGCCGCGATGGGCGACCAAGGCGCTGCGCTGCAACTGGCCATGGGGCTGCTCGGCGGCACGCTGGCCGCTGGCACCCACTTGGCCAAAGCCGGCACACGGGCGGCCATCAACACTTCCCCCGAGCCGGTCAGCAACGTGGTCACCTCGTTCGGTGAGGACGCGCTGTTTGCCGGCGGGATGTGGACTCTGCTCCATCAGCCACTGATTTTCCTCGGTGCGCTGGGGGTGTTCTGCGTGCTGGCCGGGTTGTCGATCATGCTGCTGTGGCGCTTTGTGCGGCGAATCTTCAAACGTCCGGATGGCGCCGGAGCCTGAGCGGTGCAAAACCGTCGCGGCGGTGGAAAATTCCCGAGATTATGTCGATAAGTTAAAATCGACGCTGCCACCGCCTGAAAGAGAGCACACGATGAATCCCGTTGCACCCATGCCCGCTCAG
>CALMXT010000022.1 GCA_937871125.1 uncultured Zoogloea sp.
AATCGTAGCCGTGGGGCAGGCGCATGATGAAGTCGTGGGCGTGGGCGGCGCGGGCCGCGGCGACGATTTCCTCGCGGCTGGCTTCGGGTTTGCCGTAGGCGATGTTCTCGGCGATGGTGCCGAAGAACAGGAAGGGTTCCTGCAGCACCAGGCCGATGTTGCGACGGTATTCGGAAACCGGCACCGAACGCACGTCGATGCCTTCGATGCGGATCGAGCCGTCGGTCACGTCGTAGAAGCGGCAGATCAGGTTCACCAACGTGCTCTTGCCGGAACCCGAATGGCCGACAAGGCCGATCATTTCACCGGGTTGGATGGCCAGGTCGATATTTTTCAGGATGGTCCGGTTGCCGTGGCGGAAGCCGACTTTGCGCACTTCGATGGCGCCGGTGACCGGCGGCAGGTGAAGCGGCCTGACCGGCTCCGGCACACTCGAGACGTGGTCGAGGATGTCGAAGATGCGCTTGGCTCCGGCGGCGGCCTTCTGGGTGAAGGAGACGATCCGGCTCATGGAGTCGAGGCGGGTGTAGAAGCGCGAGATGTAGGTGAGAAAGGCGGTGAGCACACCGACGGTGATCGCCTTTTCGGAGACCTGCCAGATGCCGAAACCCCAGACGATCAGCAGACCGACCTCGGTGGCCAGCGTGACGGTGGGCGAAAACACCGACCAGATGCGGTTCACCCGGTCATTCACCTGGAGGTTGCGCATGTTGGCTTCCTTGAAGCGATTGACCTCCCGCTTTTCCTGGGCGAAGGCCTTCACGACGCGGATGCCGGGAATGGTGTCGGCGAGCACGCTGGTGACTTCGGACCAGACCCGGTCCACCTGCTCGAAGCCGTAGCGCAGACGGTCGCGCACGGTGTGGATCAGCCAGGCGATGAAGGGCAGCGGCACAAGCGTGACGAGGGCCAGCCACGGGTTGATGGAAATCAGGATGGCGGCGGTCATCGTGATCATCAGCACGTCGGTGGCAAAGTCGAGCAGGTGCATCGACAGGAAAAGGCAGATGCGGTCGGTTTCGGCGCCGATCCGCGACATCAGGTCGCCGGTGCGCTTGCCGCCGAAGTATTCGAGCGACAGACCCTGCAAGTGCTCGTAGGTGGTGATCCGTAGGTCGGCGCCGATGCGTTCGCTGGCCAGGGCCAGGATGTAGGTCTTCGCCCAGCCGAGGCTCCAGGCCACGAGCGCGGCGCAAAGCAGACCACCAAGCAGCAGCATGACCCGGTGGGGTTCGATGGGCACGCCGTTCTGGAAGGGGATCAGGATCTCGTCCATCAGCGGCATGGTGAGATAGGGCGGCACCAGCGTGGCGGCCGTGGAGGCCAGCGTCAGCAGAAAGCCGGCGAGCAGCTGGCCCTTGTAGGGCTTGGCGAAACGCCACAGACGCAGCAATGTCCAGGTGGATGGCGGGGTGTGGATTTCCCGCGCGCAGGTCGGGCATTCGTCGGTGCCCGGCGGCAGGGCCGCATCGCAGGTGGGGCAGGTGAGGGGTTCGGGCGGGGCCGGTTCGCGGCCGGCGAGGACACATTCGAGTTGGGCGTGGAAGCGGTCGGCAAGGTTGTGGGCGGCCGGATCCTGAGAGAGGGTGAAGCGCCAGCCGGCGAGCCGGGCGTGCGCGTCGACGAGGGCCAGACTGGCGACGCCGGCCTGGTCCCGGTGGCGCAACTGCATGCCTTCGCGGAAGGGCCACGATTGCCACTCCTGCGCTTCGGTGTCCCAGCTCATCAAACGGCTGCTGGTCAGGGCGACGAGACCGCTGCGGAAGCGCAAGCGGTTGTCCAGGTCGAGGCTCAGACTGGCGAGAACCTTTTCACCGGGAGCCAGGACTTGGTCGAGGCGCAAGCGCCATTCGTCCGGCACGGCAGGGCCGAGGTAGTCGGAGTATGCGGGGGAGGCGATGGAGGCGTGGAGTGGGGCAGAGGACTCGGAATTCATCTCGGAGGACGCGATAAGGCCACAGGAAACGGCCAGCGTAGGGCAAAATTGCGAGTGAAGTTTACTGACTCGTTACAAGCGCGTATACCCGCATTGGCGCCGGATTGCGGGCGCAGCGAATATTTTTTGCACCGGTAATCCAGAACTGCCTGGCCGCGTTAAGTGCGTCAGGTTCGTTTAAATCAGCGCCAAACACTGCCGTTAGCAGGCTCGTTACTTCCACACCCTTGCCCATGACCAACAAAACGATCGACTTCCTCAATGTGCTCCACCTGCGGGGACCGAACATCTGGACTTACCGCGCGGTTCTCGAAGCGTGGGTCGACATCCATGACCTGGAAGATTGCCCGTCCAACGTCATCCCCGGTTTCTATGAGCGAATCACCGCCATGCTGCCGACGCTCATCGAGCACCGCTGCAGCATCGGCGAGCGCGGCGGCTTTCTGAAGCGCCTGCGCGACGGCACCTGGCCGGGTCATATCCTCGAGCACGTCACCCTCGAACTGCAGAACCTCGCCGGCACCACCGGCGGCTTCGGCAAGGCGCGCGAGACTTCGGTCCGGGGCGTCTATAAGGTGGTCATCCGCGCCTGGCAGAAGGACGTGTCGATGGCCGCCCTGCACATGGGCCGCGACCTGCTGATGGCCTGCATCGAGGATCGCCCCTACGACGTGGACGCGGCCGTCGCCAAGCTGCGTGACCTGATCGACGACTACATGCTCGGACCGAGCACCCGCTGCATCGTCGAGGCCGCGGCCGACAAGAGGCGGCGCATTCCCTATATCCGGCTGCTTGCCGAGGGCAACCTCGTGCAACTCGGCTACGGCGCCCGCCAGCGACGCATCTGGACCGCCGAAACCGACCGCACGCCGGCCATTGCGGAGAGCATCGCGAGCGAGAAGGATCTGACCAAGATGCTGCTGTCGTCCTGCGGCGTCCCGGTGCCCGAAGGCGAAGTGGTGGCCAATGTCGAGGAAGCCATTTCGGCCGCCGAGGACATCGGTTACCCCGTGGTGGTGAAGCCCACCGACGGCAATCACGCCCGCGGCGTGTTCACCAACGTCATGAGCCCGGAAGAAGTGGCAGCGGCCTTCCCGCTGGCCGCCGCCGAAGGGTCGGAGGTGATGGTCGAGCGTTTCATCCGGGGTACGGAGCACCGCATCCTGGTGGTCGGCGGCAAGATGGTTGCCGCCAATATGGGCGAAGCCGTCTCGGTTACCGGCGATGGCAAATCGACCATCGACGAGCTCATCGAAACCCAGATCAATACCGATCCGCGTCGCGGCGTCGAGCATGAGTTTCCGCTTTACGTCATCAGCCTGGACCGCTTCCCCGCCGCGAAGATGGAAGTCGAGCGCCAGGGCTTTACCGGCAGCTCGGTGCCGCCGGAAGGCCGCGAAGTGATGATCGTGCGCACCAGCAACATGGCTTTCGACGTTACCGACGAAGTTCACCCCGATACCGCCGAGCTGGCCTGTCTGGCCGCGCGCATCGTCGGGCTGGATATCGCCGGCATCGACCTCGTCTGCGAAGACATCTCCAAGCCGCTGGATCAGCAGCGCGGCGCCATCGTCGAAGTGAATGCCGGCCCCGGTCTGCTGATGCACATCAAGCCGGCCGTCGGTCAGCCGCGCCCGGTGGGCGAAGCCATCGTCGATCATCTTTTCGCGAAGGATGAGGATTCCCGCATTCCGGTGGTCGGGGTGACCGGCAGCCGCGGCAAGACGCCGGTGGCGCGTCTGATCGCCCATCTGGTCCGTCTCTCCGGCCAATACACCGGTCTTGCCTGCAGCGAAGGCGTGTTCCTCGACGGCCGTCAGGTGGAGACCGCCGAAGGCACCAACTGGGACGCCGCCGAACGCGTGTTGATGAACCGCTCCGTCGAAGCCGCGGTGTTCGAGAACGGCTGCCGCAGCATCCTTGCCGACGGCACGGTCTATGACCGTTGCCTGGTCGGCGTCGTCACCAACATTGACCCGGAACTGCACTTCGGCGAGTTCTACATCGATTCGGCCGAAAAGGTCTGGAACGTCTTCCGCACCCAGGTCGACCTCGTGCTCTCCTACGGCGTCGCGGTGCTCAATGCCGAGGATCCGGCGGTGGTGGAAATGGCGCCGCTGTGCGATGGCGAAGTGATCTTCTATGGCGTCGATGGCAACGCCGAGGCGATCGTCACGGCCCGCGGCGAAGGCAAACGCACGGTCTATGTGAAGGACGGGGCCATTGTGCTGGCGACCGGCGACAAGGAGGAAGAAGTGGCCCGCCTTGCGAAGATCGCGATGCTCGCCAAGGGCGCCGCCGACCAGCCGGGCGTGCTTTCCAACCTGCTCGCGGCGGTCGCGGCCGCGTGGGCGCTGGATGTCGCACCGGAAATGATCCGTGCGGGCGTGAAGCCCTACGACCCGATCGCTCCGCTGCGTGCCGACTGAGCCCGCCAGAAACCACACGAGATACCGGCCAGCCGCTCCGAAGGCGGCCGCCAGGAACAACGACAAGGACTGTAATCCATGGAAGTTTCACGCATCCGGGC
>CALMXT010000023.1 GCA_937871125.1 uncultured Zoogloea sp.
CGTCGGAGACTTCGAGCAGGATTTCGCCGTCCCGCTCGGCCTTGACCAGATCCCACAGGAAGAGCCGGTCTTCGAGCGGCAGGGCTTCGAGGATGTGGGCGACGTCCGCCGAGTGCAGGCTGTCGAGCTTGTGGGTGAGTTCCTGGACGTGCTGCTTGTGGACCAGGCTTTCGACCAGATCATGCTTGGGCATGTCCTGGCGATGGACGAGGCCTTCGACCAGCTTGTGGCGGGCGAGCAGTTGCTGGACCTCGCGCAGGTGAATGTCGAGATCGTCGTGGTGCTGGAGGTCGTCGGCTTCGGCCATGGTGCAGTCCCGTGGGCGGCGGGGCGCCGGGCGGCGCGCAGGCTGCGGATTCTACGGGGTTTGCTGCGCCGCGGCGATCCGTAATTTCAACGATGCGTCGACAGGATGTTTCAGGGCCACGCGCGGGCGCCGAACATCATGCGTTTGGCGACGAAGTGACGCGCCGGCGGCAGCAGGTCGAGGGCCAGCAGGCCGGCGCCGCGGATGTGCTGGAGCGGTGCGACGGCGTTGCTGAAGAGACGCACGAGGCCGTCGGTGAAGCGGATGGTGCCGTTGCGGTCGAGCTTGCGTTGCCGGGCGTAGGTGGCGAGGGTTTCCGCGGCGCCGGGATCGCCGCCGGCGCGCAGCAGCACCTGGGCGCAGGCCCACACGTCGCGGAGGGCCAGGTTGTAGCCCTGACCGGCCACGGGATGGAGGGTTTGCGCGGCGTTGCCGAGCCAGACGGTGCGTTGGCCGACGGGGTTGGGGCGGTAGCGCAGCTTGAGCGGAAAGCGGGTGCGCGGGCCGACCGAGGCGAAGCGCAGGCGGTCGCCGAAATGGCTTTGCAGGCGGGCGAGATAGGCGCCGTCGTCGAGCGCCATCAGGGCGTCGGCGGCGGCGGGTTCCGCGGTATGCACGATGGCGCAATCCTGGCCGCAGGGGAGAACGGCCAGCGGGCCTTGCGGGGTGAAACGCTCCCAGGCACGGCCGCCGTGGGAAGCGGCCGGCGTGGCGACGCTGATGACCGCGTGCTGGGCGTAGTCGTGTTCGACGAGGACGCTGTGGTCGTCGCCGGCCACGGCGCCTTCGGCGCAGGCGGCCAGACGGCTCGACAGATGCGAACCGTCGGCGAGGCTGACGATCGCGTCGTCGGCACCGGCCGCGATTCCGATGACGGTGGCGTGATCGCGGACCGGGATGGCGGCCGCCTGGAGGGCATCGTCGAGGGCCGCGGCCAGAGCGCCGGCGGCGACCACGTAGCCGAGGGCCGGCTGGCCGTATTCGTCGGCGGACAGCACGGTGCGACCGAGCCCGCCTTGCTGGGAAATATGGATGGTCTCGATGGCGGTCACCGGAAGCTGCGCCCAGATGCCGAGGCGTTCGAGGGTCAGCCGGGTGCCGTGAGACAGCGCCAGCACCCGCGGATCGTGGCGGGCGGCGCCGCGTGCGCGGGCGTCGAGCAGAACGATGTCGAGGCCGGAATCCTTGAGCGCGAGGGCCAGGGCCATGCCCACCGGCCCGGCGCCGATGATGGCGAGGTCGTGTTTTTGCATCGTGTTCAGCGTTCTGCCATCACGGCTTCGATGTCGGCCACGCTCTTGGGGGTGGCGTGGGTGATGATGTCGCAGCCGTCGGCGGTGACGAGGGCGTCGTCCTCGATGCGGATGCCGATGTTCCAGAAGGCTTCCGGTACGCCGTCGGCCGGGCGGATGTAGGCGCCCGGTTCGACGGTCAGGACGTTGCCCTGAACGAGCTTGCGCCACTCGCCGCCGATCTTGTATTCGCCGGCGTCATGCACGTCGAGGCCGAGCCAGTGGCCGGTGCGATGCATGTAGAACTGGCGGTAGGTGCCGGTTTCGAGGGCGGCGTCGAGGCTGCCGGCGAGGAGGCCAAGGTCGATGAAGCCCTGGGCGAGCACGCGGGTGGCGGCGTCGTGGCCGGCGTTCCAGCTTGCGCCGGGGCGGATTTCGGCGATGGCGGCGGCCTGGGCGGCGAGGACGAGTTCGTAGACGGCTTTCTGCGGCCCGCTGAAGCGGCCACTGACCGGGAAGCTGCGGGTGATGTCGGAGGCGTAGCCGTCGAGCTCGCAGCCGGCGTCGATCAGCAGCAGGTCGCCGTCGGCCAGTTGGCGGTCGTTTTCGACGTAGTGCAGCACGCAGGCGTTGGGGCCGCTGGCGACGATGGAGTTGTAGGCCGGCGCCTGACTGCCGTGGCGGCGGAATTCGTGGATCAGCTCGGCTTCGACTTCGTATTCGAAGGCGCCGGGACGGGCGGCCCGCATGGCGCGGATGTGACCGCCGGCGGAAATCCCGGCGGCGCGGCGCAGGGTGGCGATCTCGGCGGCGTCTTTGACCAGACGCATCTCGTCGATGAGGCTGCGCACGTCGCGGATCTGGCCGGGCGCGTGGCAGCCGGTGCGGGCCTGGGCGCGCACCCGGTTGAGGGCGTCGGCGACGCGGCGATCCCAGTCGGGCTCGTAGCCGACCGAGTGGAAGACGGCGGGCTGGTTGGCGAGGAGGGTGCCGAGTTGTTCGTCGAGTTCGGCAATGGGCCGGGCTTCGTCGAAGCCGAAGGCTTCGCGGGCGGCGTCGGGGCCGAAACGGTAGCCGTCCCAGATTTCCCGTTCCATGTCCTTGGTGCGGCAGAACAGGATGCTCTTCGGCGTGTCGCCGGCCACCAGCACCAGCACCGCTTCGGGTTCGCGGAAGGCGGTGAGGTAGTAGAAGTAGCTGTCGAAGCGGTAGGCGTAGGTGGTGTCGCGGTTGCGGAAGCGTTCCGGCGCGGTCGGGATGATCGCGACGCCGCCGCCGGCGGCTTGCATGGTGGCGAGCAGCTGCGCGCGGCGGGCCTGGAAGGGAGCGATGTCGAGGGGCATGGGCGGAAACGGCGTTGCGTCGGGAAACGGCGAGGATATGCCCCTTCCGTCCCGGCTGACAATCGCCGGGCGCGGCCTAAGGGGCTGCGTCCGGGGAAAAGGCTTGCTGGAACGGGGGCGGTTGGACGGCAAGAGGATGTCGTCGGGGTGGCGGGATGCAGTCGCTGCCGAAGCGCGTCGCAAGCCCGCTGGCGGGCGTGGTTTCGGTGTCGACTTCGGTGCGTGCGCAGGCGCTCAGGATTGCTGCGCGACGCCGATTCCACTTTCGTCCGCGGCAAGGCGTCCGGCGGTGACAGGCTTGGGGGCCGCTTCAGACGCGGCGCAGGCTGGCGTCGAGTTCGGCGAGGCGCTCCGGGGTGCCGACGTCCACCCAGCGCTCGTCGATGCGGGTGCCCGTGACCTTGTCCGCAAGCATTGCGGTGCGCAGCAGCGGGGCGAGTTTGGCGGGCTGGTCGGGCGGGAGTCCGGCGAACAGGGCCGGGTGGTAGGCGCCGAGGCCGGAGAAGGTGAGGCGCTCGCCGCTCGGCGGGGCGCTATCCCGGACGTGGCCGTCGGCGTCGAGGCCGAAATCGCCGGCCGGGTGGTGCGTCGGGTTGGCGACCAGGAGGAGGTGGGCCAGCGGGCCGTCGGCGTGCAGCGTCTCCGCCGCCCGACGCAGCGCGGCGAGATCGGCATCGCAGAAGACGTCGCCGTTGATGACCAGAAAGGGCGCGGCGCCCAGCAGCGGCAACGCACGGGCGATGCCGCCGGCGGTTTCGAGCGCCTTGCCTTCCGCCGAATACGCAATGCGCACGCCGAAGGCGCTGCCGTCGCCCAGCGCGTCTTCGATCATCTGCCCGAGATGGGCGTGGTTGATGACCAGGTCGGCGATGCCCGCCGCGGCCAGACGTTCGATGTGCCAGACGATCAGCGGTTTGCCGCCGGCCGCGAGGAGCGGCTTGGGGCAGGTGTCGGTGAGGGGGCGCATGCGTTCGCCGCGACCGGCGGCCAGGATCATCGCTTTCATGGTAGGGCGCTCAGAACGAGTAGCCGACTTCGGTGACGGTCGGGTCGGTTTGCTCCAGCAGGCGCAGCAGCGGGCGCAGTTCGCCGTAGCGCTCGCAGGCCTTGCGCAGGTAGTGCAGGACCAACGGCATGTCTTTCAGGTAGCCGTCCTTGCCGTCGCGGTGGTAGAGGCGGGCGAAGATGCCGAGCACCTTGATGTGGCGTTGCACGCCCATCCATTCGTAGTCGCGGTGGAATTCGGCGAAATCCTCGCGCACCGGCAGGTCGAGGGCGCGGGCGGTTTCCCAGTAGCGGGCCAGCATGTCGAGGGTGAAATCTTCTTCCCAGTGGATGTAGGCGTCCTTGAACAGGGAGGCGAGGTCGTAGCTCAGCGGGCCATAGACGGCGTCCTGGAAGTCGAGCACGCCGGGGTTGGGCTCGCTCAGCATCAGGTTGCGGCTGTGGTAGTCGCGGTGCACGAAAACCTTGGGTTCGGCGAGGTTGACGTCGACGATGCGGTCGAAGACTTCATAAAGCTGCCGGGTTTGCTGTTCGGTGAGGGTGATGCCCTTGTGGCGGGCGACGTACCAGACCGGGAAAAGCTCCAGTTCGCGCATCAGCAGTTCGCGGTCGTACTCGGGGAGTACGCCGGGCCGGCTGGATTTCTGGATGCAGATCAGTGCGCCGAGGGCGTCGGCGTAGAGATTGTGGGCGTTGTCCTTGGTGAGCGCCTGGAGATAGGTGGTGCTGCCGAGGTCGGAGAGAATCAGGAAGCCCTCTTCGAGGTTCTGCCTGACGATGCGCGGAACGTGGGCGCCGGATGCGCCGAAAAGTTCGGCGACCTTGATGTAAGGGCGGCAATCTTCGTGGCTGGGCGGCGCGTCCATGACGATCAGCGAAACGGGATCGTCGGCAAATGTCAGCCGGAAGTAGCGCCGGAAGCTGGCGTCGGCGCTGGCCGGGGCAAGGTCGAAGGCGCGGCCGGGGAATTCGGCGGCGAGCCAGGTCTGGAGTTGTTGGCGTCGTTCCACGGGAGTCTGAGATTCGTTCGTGTAAAATCGCGCAGTTTATCAAACCACGCGGTCGGCTCGCCGGCTGGTTCCAGTTCCGGGATGAAACCACGTACCCAGTTGCGCTTCTTGTCCATCGCCCTGTTCGCCCTTTGGGGCCGAGCCGGTGCGGAGGTTCTTCCTCCTTTCGTGGTGTCGCCCGCTCTGCTTGGGCGCCCGCCAGCCGCCAGTCCGCCGGATGCGAAGACGGCGGCGCCTGCGGGCGCGAAGCCGTCTTCGCCCGCCCGCCCGGCCTCGAAGCCGGCGGACAAGGCTGCGCCAGCCGGCCGGGTCGCCAAGGCCGTGCCCGCTCCGGCTCCGGCCAAGCTGTCAAAGCCCGCCACCCCCGGCGTGACCTACATCACCGGCGACAAGGTCTACGGTCGTCAGGATGTGGATGCCGTCGCGGAAGGCTCCGCCGAAGTGATTCGCGACAACACCCGCTTCGAGGGTGACAAGCTGCATTACTTCGAGTTGACCGACGAGGTGGATGCGACCGGCAACGTGCGTGTAACCCGCGGCGGCGACACCATGACCGGCCCGCATGCGCGCATGAAGGTCGGCGAGCAGGTCGGCACTTTCGATACGCCCGAATATTCGATCAGTCGTCCGGCGCGTCCGGCGCCACCGGGGCAGATCCTGCTGCCGGGCCAGCCTGTGCCCCGTTCCCAGCTGCCCCTCACCGGTCACGGAGCGGCCGACTCCCTGTCGCTCGAAGGCGAAAACCAATACCGCCTCTTCAATGGCACCTGGACCAGTTGCAAGCCGGATCGCCCCGACTGGTACATCCGCGCCAAGGAACTCGAGCTCGACTACGACCGTAACGTGGGCGAAGCCACGGGCGGCACGATGGTCTTCAAGGGGCTTCCCCTCGGCTATCTGCCGTGGGCCGATTTCCCGCTTGCCGACCAGCGTCGTTCGGGTGTGCTGTCGCCCACCTTCGGCACCTCGAACAAAGTCGGCGTCGACCTGTCGGTTCCCTATTATTTCAATCTGGCGCCCAACTACGACGACCAGCT
>CALMXT010000024.1 GCA_937871125.1 uncultured Zoogloea sp.
CTTCGAGGAACTTGTGGCCCACCATGCCGTGGCCGACAACAATGATTTTCATGATGAGTCCTTGCACGTCCGGCCCCACCGGGAAGCGTGCTGGATCTCATTGCCGTAGCTCAGGATTTGAGCGGCGCAGACATCAGAGCCCCCGCGGAACGCGGATCTAAGTCGGGTTGGAACAACGAGGTCACGGGCACTGGCGCACGCAACTCACTCGGGTTCCGCCGTCGTTGGCGGAGGCAATAGAACCCGAAGCGTCATTGCCTGCGGGCAAGGATTACCTAGCAGATATCGTGCCTGGTCGTTTTCCCTGTAAATTCAGGGTTCTCGAGGTGCAAAGCCGCCCTGTTGCGGTGCAAGAAACACCAACTTGGTGCATTGAGGCGCCCCAAAAGGCGGTCGGACCCGCCAGCGGAGGCCGCTCGCGTAAAAGCCGCCCCGGCCAGACCGGGGCGCGCGACGGAAAAGACGGCACCGCCTGGAGTGGCACTGCCGGCAGCGCGCCGGATGGCGCGGCGCGTCCCTAATTGCTCTCGTCCAGTCCGTATTTCCTGATCTTGTCGTGGAGTGTCGTCTTGGCCACGGCCAGCGCTTCGGCGGTGCGGGCGAGGCTCCCGTGGCGGCGCAGGGCATCGACGATCAGTGCGCGCTCGAAGGCTTCGACGGTTTCGGCAAGCGGTGTCGGGCCGCTCGCCTGGGGCTGACCGAAGGGCGGCGATCCGCTTTCGATGCCGAGCACGCAGCGGTCGGCGACGTTGCGCAACTCGCGCACGTTGCCCGGCCAGGCATAACCGACCAGCTGACGGATGCGGCCGGACGTGGTCTCCGGTACCGGCCGCTGATGGCGGGCCGCGGCCTGCAACAGGAAGTGCTCGAACAGCAGCGGAATATCCTCCCGCCGTTCGCGCAGCGGCGGCAGCTCCAGCGTGGCGACGCTGAGCCGGTAGTACAGATCGGCGCGAAAGCCGCCCTTGGCGGCCAGTTCGAGCAGGTCGGTCTTGGTGGCGGCGATGACGCGGCAGTCGATGGGAATCTGGGTGTTCGACCCCAGGCGCTCCAGGGTGCGCTCCTGCAACACGCGCAGCAGCTTGATCTGCATGGCCAGCGGCATGCTTTCGATCTCGTCGAGAAACAGCGTGCCGCCGCTGGCGTGCTCGATCTTGCCGATGCGTTTTTTGGCGGCGCCGGTGTAGGCACCGGCCTCGTGGCCGAAGATCTCGGTGTCGAACAGGGTTTCCGGCAGGCCGCCGCAGTTGATGGCGACGAAATTGCCGTGCCGGCGCGAGCTGGCTTCGTGGAGGCAGCGCGCCACCAGTTCTTTGCCGGTGCCGGTTTCGCCGTGGATCAGCACGTCCGCGGCGCTGTCGGCGAGACCGGCCACCAGCGTGCGGATCTTCTGCATGCCGGGAGCGCGGCCGATCATCTTGCCTTCGAGCTGGTCGCGTTGGTCGAGCTGGTGACGCAGCTTGCGCACTTCGAGCACGAGACCCCGTTTTTCCAGCGCCCGACGGACCACTTCGACGAGGTATTCGGGGGCGAAAGGCTTCTGGATGAAATCCTGGGCGCCGTCCTTCATGGCCTGCACCGCCATCGAGACGTCGCCGTGACCGGTGATCAGCACCACCGGCAGTTCGGGGTCGACGGCCAGGATTTCCCGCAGGAAGCTCATCCCGTCGAGCTTGGGAAGGCGGATGTCGCTGACCACGATGCCGGGAAAATCGCGCCCCAGGCGGCGGCGGGCCTGCTCGGCGCTGCCGACGCATTCGGCGGCGATGCCGGCCAGTTGCAGGGCTTGTTCGCAGCCGAGGGCGACATCCGGGTCGTCTTCGACGATGAGGACTTTCAAGGCATCAGTCATGGCGTTCGGCCTCGTCGGCGAGGGGAATTTCCAGCGTGAAGACGGCACCGCCGTCGGGATGGTTGGCGCCGGTCAGGGTACCGCCGAAATCGCGGACGATGCCGGCGGAGATGGTCAGGCCGAGCCCGAGGCCGACGCCGGCCTGTTTGGTGGTGAAGAAGGGTTCGAAGAGGTGGCTGATGACTTCGTCGTCCAGCCCGGGGCCGTGGTCGCGCACCGCCAGCCAGGCCTTCCGGCCAACGACTTCGCAGCCGATCTCGATGCGCGGCGTGGGCTGGCCGTCCATCGCGTCGAGGGCGTTGCCGATCAGGTTGATGAGCACCTGTTCGAGCCGGTTGACGTCGCACAGGGCGATCGGGGCCGGCAACGGGCAGCTACGGCAAACGTCGGCATTGGCCTGGGCAAGACGCGAATCGAGCAGGGCCAGCGCGTTGTCGAGGGCGCGGTACAGGGACACCGGCTGCAACTGACCGCCCGACTTGCGGGCGAAGGTGCGCAACTGGCCGGTGATGGCGCCCATCCGGTCGGCAAGCTGGGCGATGCGTTCGAGGTTGGCGCGGGTGGTGGCCAGATCGCCGCGGTCGAGAAAGCGCATGCTGTTTCCAGACAAGGTGCGCAGCGCGGTCAGGGGCTGGTTCAATTCGTGGGCGATGCCGGTCGACAGCTGACCGATGACGGCAAGCTTGCCGGCCTGCACCAGTTCGTCCTGTGCGGCGCGCAGCGTCCGTTCGGCGCGGATGCGCTCGGTGACTTCGTCCTGAAGCAGTTGGTTGGCGGCGGAGAGGTCGGCGGTGCGCTCCTCCACCTTGAGTTCCAGTTCGTCGTGGGCCTTTTGCAGCGCCTCGCGGGCGGCCAGCCGGTCTTTCAGATGACGGCGGCGTTCGTTGGCCATCAGCCCGAGCATGAACAGCAGCGCGGTGACGACGACCGCAACGGTGGCCCGGCTCTGGGCGATGTCGTCCACCTGCTCGAGATGCGAAAGCACGGTCAGCGTCCACGGGGTGCCGGGCAGCGGCCGCGACTGGGCCAGGAAGCGGCCGGCCACCGGATAGACCGAAACCATCTCGGGGCCGTCCTTGGCGATGCGGACCAGGCGGGCGCCGTGATCGAGTTCGCGCAGCTCGTTCATGCCCAGCGGCTTGAGCGCCCGGCGATTGTATTGCTGGGTCTGATCGAAGGCGCTGCGGGTTTTTTCGTCGAGCGGGCGCAGCGTGGTGAATTTCCAGTCGGCCACCGAGCCGAGGATGACGACACCGTTTTCGTCGCTGACGATGGCCGGCGCTTCGACGGTGGTCCAGGAATTCTCGAGCTGTTCGAGGCTCACCTTGATGACGGCGACGCCCAGCGTCCGGCTTTCGTCGGCGAGCGCCGAGGCAAGGTAATAGCCGGGCTCGCCGCGGGTCGTGCCGATGCCGAAAAAGCGGCCGCTGCCGTTTGCCATCGCATCGCGGAAATAAGGGCGGAACGCGAGATCCTCACCGAGAAAGCTGTCGGCACGGCGCCAGTTGCTGGAGGCGACGACGTGGCCGGTGGTATCGACAAGGTAGATCGCAAGCGTGCCGGCCCGTTCGTTGAGTTGCTCGAGATAGGCGCTGACCCGCGGCGCCAGCGCGTTGTCGCCGGGATGCCCGAGCAGCGCCAGAACGTCCCGCTCGAGGCCCAGCGTGCCGGGAAGAAAGGCGTACTTTCCGATTTCCCGCTCCAGACTGGCAGTGTAGAGATCGAGCCGGTGCAGACCGGTGGCCTGCAGGTCGGCGAGGCCGAGCTGCTGGGCGATACGGTGCGCGGCCAGGCCGCTCACGGCCATGAAGGCGAGAAGCAGCAGCAGGATTGGCAGGCGGCTCAGAAAGGGGCGGCTGGGCATGGTGGGCGGTACGGCGGGAAAAGCTATGTTAGAGGATTTCAAGCAACTGCTTGACGATCAGGATGGCGACGACGCCGAGGAAGGCCTTGCGGATGAAACCGGCGCCATGTTTGAGCGCCAGCCGCGTACCGAGATAGGAGCCGGCCAGATTGCATGCGGCCATGAGCAGACCGACCTTCCAGAGAATGGGGCCGTGGCTGGCGAAGAAGGCGATCGCCGATACGTTGGTGGCGAAGTTGATGACCTTGGCGCTGGCCGAGCCCTGCACGAAATCCATCCCGAACAGGCGGACGAAGCCGAAGATCAGGAAGCTGCCGGTGCCCGGCCCGAAAAAGCCGTCGTAGGCGCCGATGACCAGGCCGAACAGCGCGCCTTTCCAGCGGTCGGCGCCATCCAGCACCCGCGTGACCTGCTGGCCGAGATCCTTCTTCATGAAGGTGTAGAGCGCCACCACGATCATCAGGACGACGACCATCGGGCGCATCGTCTCGCGGGGAATCCAGGCCACCAGCGCGGCACCGCCCCAGGCGCCGACCAGCGCCGCAGCCGTGGCGGGCAGGACGACGAACCACGGGATGCGGACGCTGCGCGCATAGCTCCACAGCGCGGCGCCGGTGCCGGCGATGCTCGACAGCTTGTTGGTGCCGAACAGGGTCGGAATGGCCGTTTGCGGAAACTGGGCGAGCAGCACCGGAATCTGGATCAGGCCGCCGCCGCCGACCACGGCATCGACCATACCGGCGAAAAAGGCGGCAGGCGCGAGGATGTACCAATCGATGATCATATGTGCAGAACGAAAATGACCCGGCACACGCGGTTCCGGGTCGGGACAACGGGCCGGCGCACGGGCTGCGCCGACCCCGGGAGACACGAAGGATCAGACCACGTTGGGCGCCAGGCTGTCGCCGGCAACAGGCAGTGCATCCTCGACTTCGGCAAGGGTCTCGTCCACCGGATCGATACCGTTTTCCCACTTGGCGACGACGGCGGTGGCGATGGCGTTGCCCAGCACGTTGGTGACGGTACGGCCCATGTCGAGGAAGTGGTCGATGCCGAGCACCAGCAGCAGACCGGCTTCGGGCAGGTTGAACATCGGCAGCACCGCGGCAACCACGACCAGCGAGGCGCGCGGTACGCCGGCGATGCCCTTGCTCGACACCATCAGCACCAGCAGCATGGTGATCTGCGTGGCGATGCTGAGTTCGATTCCGTAGGCCTGGGCGACGAACAGCGCGGCGAAGGTGGTGTAGATCATCGAGCCGTCGAGGTTGAAGGAGTAGCCCAGCGGCAGCACGAAGCCGGTGATGCGGTCCCGGATGCCGAACTTTTCGAGTTGCTCCATCAGCTTGGGGTAGGCCGATTCGCTGCTGGCGGTCGAGAAGCCGAGCAGCATCGGGCTGCGGACCAGCTTGAGCAGGCGGAAGACTTCCTTGCCCAGCACGAAGTAGCCGGCCAGGATCAGCACCGCCCACAGCACGGCCAAAGTGACGTAGAAGGCAATCAGCAGCTTTCCGAACACCGTCAACATGCCCAGGCCCTGAGTCGTGATGATGCCGGCCACCGCGCCGAACACGCCGAAGGGTGCAAAGCGCATGACGTAGTCGGTGACCTTGAGCATCACATGCACCACTTCTTCCATGGTGTTGACCAGGCCGCGGGCAGCCTGGTTATGCAGGTGGCCGAGGGCCAGACCGAAGAACACCGCAAACACCAGAATCTGCAGGATTTCGTTGGCAGCCATGGCTTCGAAGATGTTCTTCGGAAACACGTGGGTGATGAAATCCTTCAGGTTCAGCGCACTGGTTTTCAGGCCGACCGTGCTGCTCACATCCGGCAGCGGCACGCCGAGATTGGCGCCCGGATGCAGCAGGTTGGCAAACACCAGCCCCAGGGTCAGCGAACACAGCGAGGCGCCGACGAACCAGCCCAGGGCTTTGACGCCGATGCGGCCAACCGTTTTCGAGTCGCCCATGCCGGCCAATCCGGAAACCAGCGTCGCGAAGACCAGCGGGGCGATGATCATCTTGATCAGACGCAGAAAGATGTCGGTCAGGATGCCGAAGTAGGACGCAATCTCCTTGGCTTCGGCCGGGCTGCCGGCGAGCGTGTTGCACGCATAGCCAACGATGACGCCCAGAATCATGGCGACCATGATTCTGGGCGTCATCAGATCGGAAGAGCGTCGTGTAGGGAAAGAGTGTCGACCATTGTGTAGA
>CALMXT010000025.1 GCA_937871125.1 uncultured Zoogloea sp.
AGAAACTTTTCGATCATTGCCCACATCGACCACGGTAAATCCACCCTGGCCGACCGGATCATCCAGCTCTGCGGTGGTCTTTCCGCTCGTGAGATGGAGTCGCAGGTACTGGACTCGATGGATATCGAGCGCGAGCGGGGCATCACCATCAAGGCTCAGACGGCGGCCCTGAGTTATCGCGCCCGCGACGGTCAGATCTACAACCTCAATCTCATCGATACTCCGGGCCACGTGGACTTCTCCTATGAAGTGTCGCGCTCGCTGGCTGCCTGCGAGGGCGGCCTGCTGGTCGTCGATGCTTCCCAAGGCGTCGAAGCACAAACCGTCGCCAACTGCTATACGGCGCTGGAGCAGGGTGTCGAGGTGGTGCCGGTTCTCAACAAGATGGACCTCCCTCAGGCGAATCCCGAGGGTGCCAAGCAGGAAATCGAAGACGTCATCGGCATCGACGCGAGTGACGCGATTCCCTGTTCGGCCAAGACCGGCATGGGCGTCGAGGACATCCTCGAAGCCGTGATCGCGCGGATTCCGCCGCCCAAGGGCGATCCGAACGCACCGCTGAAGGCGCTGATCATCGACTCTTGGTTCGACAACTATGTCGGTGTAGTCATGCTGGTGCGGGTTGTCGATGGCACGCTCAAGCCTAAGGACAAGATCATGTTCATGTCCACCGGTACCCAGCAGTTGTGCGAGCAGGTCGGCGTGTTTACGCCCAAGTCCCAGCCGCGCGAATCGATTTCCGCCGGACAGGTGGGTTTCATCATCGCCGGCATCAAGGAACTCAAGGCGGCCAAGGTGGGCGACACGATCACCCTGGTCGGAAACAAGGCTGCCGCGCCGCTGGCCGGCTTCAAGGAAATCAAGCCGCAGGTGTTCGCCGGTTTGTATCCGGTGGAATCCAACGAATACGATCAGCTGCGCGAATCCCTCGAAAAACTGCGTCTCAACGATGCGTCGCTGCAGTTCGAGCCGGAGGTTTCGCAGGCTCTGGGTTTCGGTTTCCGTTGCGGTTTTCTTGGGCTTCTGCACATGGAAATCGTGCAGGAGCGCCTTGAGCGCGAGTTCGACATGAACCTCATCACCACGGCGCCGACCGTGGTGTATGAAGTGCTGATGAAGGACGGCACGGTCGAGCAGATTTCCAACCCGGCCAAGCTGCCCGACCTGTCGAAGGTCGAGGAGGTGCGGGAGCCGATCATCAAGGCGGTCATTTTCCTGCCCCAGGAATATGTTGGCTCGGTCATCACCCTGTGCAACCAGAAACGCGGTTCTCAGGTGGACATGCTTTACCACGGTCGCCAGGTCCAGCTGATCTACGACATGCCGATGAACGAAGTGGTCATGGACTTCTTCGACAAACTGAAGTCGGTGTCCCGCGGCTACGCGTCGCTGGATTACGAGTTCAAGGAATATCGCGCCGCCGATCTGGTCAAACTCGATGTGCTTGTGTCGAGTGAGAAGGTGGATGCGCTGTCGATCATCGTGCACCGGGCCAACTCCCAGTATCGTGGCCGCGAGCTCGTGGCCAAATTGCGCGAACTGATTCCGCGCCAGATGTTCGACGTGGCCATCCAGGCCGCGATCGGTTCAAACATCGTTGCCCGCGAAACCATCAAGGCTTTGCGCAAGAACGTGCTGGCCAAGTGCTATGGCGGCGATATCACGCGGAAGAAGAAGCTCCTCGAAAAGCAAAAGGAGGGCAAGAAACGCATGAAACAGGTGGGTAACGTTGAGATTCCGCAGGAGGCCTTCCTGGCCGTGCTGCGGGTCGATGAAGGTAAATAAGCCGGTGCCGAGCCGGCTTGCAGGAGTGGTTACGTGAATTTTGCTTTGATTCTTTTTGTATTGCTGCTGGTGAGCGGTGTCCTGTGGGGGATCGATCACTTTGTGGCCAGCAAGCGCCGCAGCATCGGCTCGAAGACGCCGTGGTGGGTCGAGTACGGTGCGAGCTTTTTCCCCGTCATTCTGGTGGTCTTCTGCCTGCGCTCGTTTGTGGTCGAGCCATTCAAGATTCCGTCCGGCTCGATGATTCCGACGCTGCTCGTCGGCGACTTCATCCTGGTCAACAAATGGACCTACGGCATTCGTTTGCCGGTCATCAACAAGAAAATCATCGACGTCAATCAACCCCAGCGGGGCGACGTCATGGTGTTCCGCTTTCCGGCCGATCCCTCGCTCGACTACATCAAGCGTGTCGTCGGTTTGCCGGGCGATAAAGTTGAATACGTGGACAAGAAACTCACGATCAACGGTGTGGAGATGGTCCAGTCGCCAGCCGGCGATTATCTCCATCCCGATCGCCTGTACTATTCGCCCAGCTTTACCGAAAAGCTGGGCAAGGTCGAGCACAGGATCATCGTGGAAAACGATGCGCCGGCGGGTGTTTCGCAGATCACCCGATACCCGTTTCGCGAGAACTGCACCTATACTACCCGCGGCTTCACCTGCACCGTTCCGGCTGGTCACTACTTCATGATGGGCGATAATCGGGACGGCAGTTTCGATAGTCGTGGCTGGGGTTTCGTGCCAGAACAGAACATCGTAGGGAAAGCATTTTTCATCTGGTTCAATTTCAGCGACCTGCAACGCATCGGCAGCTTTCATTGATCATGACGAGAAAAAGTCAGTCTGGCCTGAGTCTCATTGGCGTCCTGTTTGTCGGTTGCGTGATTGCGGCCGTCGTGCTGCTGGGTCTGAAGCTGATTCCGGTGGTGTCGGAATATTTCGGTATCAAGCGTGCGCTCTCTTCCGTGGTGGGGTCGGCCAACGCGCAGACGGCTACCGTGTCTGAACTGCGCAATGCCTTCACCAAGCGTGCGCTGGTGGATGACATTTCCAGTGTCACCGCTTCCGATCTGGACATCACCAAGGAAAACGGACGCATCGTCATGTCGGTTACCTATTCCCGCAAGGTGCCGCTGGTTTCCAACGTCAGTCTGCTGGTTGATTTTTCGGCCTCGTCCTCCGACGGGCATTAAGTGTTTTCATGAAGCTGGACGTCCTGCAGCGGGCCATCGGCCATCGCTTTTCCCGGCTGGAACTCCTTGAGCAGGCGCTCACTCATCGCAGTTTCGGCTCACCCCACAACGAACGGCTCGAGTTCCTCGGCGACAGCGTTCTCAACTGCGTTACCGCCATCGCGTTGTTTGAGCGTTTCAACGGCGAGTTGCGAGAAGGCGACATGTCGCGCCTGCGAGCCAACCTGGTCCGTCAGGAAGCCCTGCATCGTCTGGCCGACGGCCTGCAATTGGGCGACTACCTGCGTCTGGGCGAAGGCGAATTGAAAAGCGGAGGTCATCGCCGTCCCTCCATTCTGGCCGACGCATTGGAGGCCATCTTCGCCGCGGTCTTCCTCGACGCAGGTTTTGCCGAAGCCAAGTCGGTCATTGACCGTCTATACGCCACGTCCTTCGCAGAACTCGATCCGGCACGCGCCCTCAAGGATCCGAAGACGGCCTTACAGGAGTGGTTGCAGGGAAGGCGCATGGCGCTGCCGAAATATTCCCTCGCCACCACCCGTGGAGAGGCGCATCAACAGGAATTCGAGGTCGAGTGCGAGATCGCCGGCCTCGGTCTCAAGACCCGTGGCATCGGCGTGAGTCGCCGCGCTGCCGAACAGCAGTCCGCTCAGCGGGCGCTGGAACTTCTGCCCAAGAAATGACCGAATCCACTCCCGCCGACCAGCCCTTCCGCACGGGCTTCGTCGCCATCGTCGGCCGCCCCAACGTGGGCAAGTCCACGCTACTCAACCGCCTGATCGGCCAAAAGATCAGCATCGTCTCCCGCAAGGCGCAGACGACGCGGCATCGGGTTACCGGCGTACTGACCGAGGGTCGTTCCCAGTTCGTCTTCGTCGATACCCCAGGTTTCCAGACCCGCCACAAAAACGCCCTCAACCGGGCGATGAATCGCACCGTGACCCAGGTGCTGTCCGACGTCGATTTGGTGCTCTTCGTAATCGAGAGCGGCCGGTTTGGACCGGAGGACGAGCAGGTGCTCAAGCTGCTGCCGGCCAATGGGAAGGTGATCCTGGTGGTCAACAAGGTCGACCTTCTCGAGGACAAGGCGCGGATGCTGCCCTTTCTGCAGAAAATGAGCGGCGTTTTCCCGTTTGCCGAGATCGTGCCGGTCAGTGCCGAAAAGGGCCGCAACACCGATCAACTGATCAAGGCCGCCAAGCCCTATCTGCCGGAGGGCGATCCGATCTTCGATGCGGACGACATCACCGATCGGAGCGAGCGTTTTCTTGCGTCTGAATTCCTGCGGGAAAAGCTGTTCCGCCAGCTTGGCGAAGAGTTGCCCTACGGCATGACCGTCGAGATCGAGAAGTTCGAGGCCGAGCCCGGTCTGCGCCGCATTCACGCCGCGATCATCGTCGACCGCGATGCCCATAAGGCGATGGTGATCGGCAAGGGCGGCGAGCGCCTCAAGCGCATCGGCACCGAAGCCCGCCTCGAAATGGAAAAGCTCTTCGATTCTCGGGTCTTCCTCGAAGTCTGGGTCAAGGTCAAGAGCGGCTGGGCCGACGACGAGCGGGCACTCAAGAGTCTTGGCTACGAATAAGTCCGACCCGGAAAGCCCGTGACCGCCAAGCAGCGCGTCGATCAGCAGCCCGGTTTCGTGCTGCACAGTTATCCCTACCGGGAAACCAGCCTCATCGTCGAAGTCTTCAGTCGGGATCACGGTCGCGTCGGTCTGGTCGCCAAGGGCGCGCGCCGGCCCATGTCGCAATTGCGCGGGGTACTGATGGCTTTTCAGCCGCTCCTGATCGACTGGAGCGGCGGCGGCGAGATGAAAACCCTCGTCCGTGCCGAGTGGATGGGCGGCCAGCCGCTACTTGCCGGGCAGGCGCTGTTGTGCGCCTATTACGCCAACGAGTTGCTGATGCGCCTGATGCCGCGGGAGGACGCACACCCCCGTCTGCATCGGGCTTACGGCGACACCTTGCGGGCGCTCGCCGCGGGCGAATCCCAGGAAGTCGTGTTGCGTCGCTTCGAACTGGCCTTGTTGAAGGAGCTCGGCTACGGCCTGTCGCTGGATGTGGATGCCGACGGCGAGCCGGTCCGGGGCGATGCGCGCTACGCTTATATAATCGAGCGCGGTCCGGTATCCATCGATGGGCGCAGCGACGACGACGCGGCGGTGGTTACCGGCAAGACCCTTCTCGACATGGCTTCGGGCGATTTCCGCGAACCGGAAACCGTGGTCCAGAGCAAGGCTCTGATGCGTCGGCTCATCCAGCATTACCTCGGCGGACAGGTGCTCCAGTCCCGCCGCGTCTTTACCGAATTGTTTGCTTTTCCCGGAGAACCGTCTTGATCGAACTCGGCGTCAACATCGACCACGTGGCCACCCTGCGCCAAGCCCGTCGCACCTGGGAGCCGGACCCCGTATGGGCTGCCGTCGAAGCGCATCTGGGCGGTGCCGACGGGATCACTGTGCATTTGCGCGAGGATCGCCGCCACATCCAGGATGAGGACGTGCGCCGCCTGCGCGATCTCACCCAGATCAAGCTCAACCTCGAGATGGCCGCCACCGACGAGATGGTCGGCATCGCCTGCGGGCTCAAGCCCGAAATGGCCATGTTCGTGCCGGAAGGCCGCCACGAAGTCACCACCGAAGGCGGTCTCGACATCGTTTCCCAGGAAGCACGCCTCAAAAGTGCCGTGGCACGTCTGGCCGACGTGGGCATCATGGTCAGCGTCTTCATCGATGCCGAGATCGCCCAGGTGGAGGCCGCCGCACGCATCGGTGCGAAGGTCTGCGAAATCCATACCGGGCCTTATGCCCACGCTTTCCATGCCGCCGGCCGCGATGCCGAAAGCCCGGCCGTGATCGTCGAAATCGAAAAGGTCGCCCGCGCCGGCGAGGCGATCCGTGGCCTTGGGCTGCGCTTCAACGCCGGCCACGCGCTCAATTACTACAACGTCCAGCCCATCGCCCGCCTGCCGGGCATCCGCGAGCTGCATATCGGTCACTCCATCGTCAGCCGCTCGGTGTTTACCGGCCTGCGCGAGGCCGTGAAGGAGATGAAGCGCCTGATGCGCGAAGCCGCCGATCGCGGGTTGAAGGCGTGATCCACGGCGTAGGCACCGACATCGTGAAGGTGGCGCGCCTCGACGACGCCCTGACGCGCCACGGTGCCCGTTTTGCCGAACGCATTCTGGACCAATCCGAGCGGTCGGCCTTCGAGGCGGCCCGCGATCCGGCCCGTCTGCTCGCCAAGCGTTTCGCGGCCAAGGAAGCCTTCGGCAAAGCGCTCGGCACCGGCGTTGCCGCACCGGCCACGCTGCATGCCGTGCGGGTCGGCCACGATGCCCTCGGCAAACCGCTGTTCGAGTTTTCGCCCGCGCTGGCGGCCTATATGCAAGCGCGCGGCTATGTCGCCCACCTCAGCCTGTCCGACGAAGTCGACTACGTCGTCGCCTTTGCCGTCATCGAAAAACCATGAAGCCATCCCACGCCCAACCCGGTCCGGTCATGCTCGACGTGGCTGCCTACGAAGTCACCGCCGAAGAGCGCGAAATCCTGCAGCACCCGCTGGTTGGCGGCGTGATTCTGTTCGCCCGCAACTACGCCGAGCCGGCGCAACTGCGGGCGCTGACCGCAGCGATCCGCGCGGCGCGGCCCGAGGTGCTGATTTCCGTCGATCACGAAGGCGGTCGCGTCCAGCGTTTTCGCAACGGATTCACGCGCTTGCCGGCGATGCGCCGGTTCGGTGCCGCCTGGGAAGCCGACGCCGACGCCGCCAAGGCCGGCGCCCGTTACGCCGGGTTCGTATTGGCGGCCGAGCTGCGTGCTCACGGCGTCGATCTGAGCTACGCGCCGGTGCTCGATCTCGACTACGGGGTGAGTTCGGTGATCGGCGACCGCGCCTTCCACCGCGATCCACACGTCGCCACCGAACTGGCCCGCGCCGTTGTCGCCGGTCTGGGCGATGCGGGGATGCGTGCAGTGGGCAAGCACTTTCCCGGTCACGGTGCCGTCGAGGCGGATTCCCATGTGGCCATTCCGGTCGACGGCCGCGTTTTCGACGCCGTGTGGGCCGAGGACATCCAGCCTTTCCGTCTGCTTGCCGGCGAGCTGGGCGGGGTGATGCCGGCCCATGTGATCTTCGAGAACATCGACCCGCGTCCGGCCGGGTTTTCGCCGTTCTGGCTGCAACAGGTGCTGCGCGGCAAGCTCGGTTTTCAAGGGGTTGTCTTCAGCGATGACCTGACCATGGAAGGGGCCAGCGTTGCCGGCGATATCGTGGCCCGCGCCGAAGCGGCGCATGGCGCCGGCTGTGACATGGTGCTGGTATGTAATCGTCCCGACTTCGCGGTACAGCTCCTCGACCGTTGGCGCCCGGCGGTGAGCGGCGACAGCAGTGCCCGCATCGCGGCCCTGCGTCCGCGCCCCGGCAGCGCTCCCGCCGATCCGCAAACCCTCGCCGGCTGGGCGCCGTACTGCGCCGCCCGGGACAGTTTGTTGGCGCTGGGCTGAGTCGATGTCCGCATGAGCTTCGACGCCAAGGCCTTCCTGCGCTCCCTCACCGAGGAGCCGGGCGTCTATCGCATGATCGGCGAAGGCGAGGTGGTGCTCTACGTCGGCAAGGCCAAGAACCTCAAGCGGCGGGTGTCGTCCTATTTCCAGCGCACCCAGCTCAGTCCGCGCATCGCGATCATGGTCGGGCAGGTGGTGCGCGTGGATACCACCGCCACCCGCTCCGAGGCCGAGGCGCTGATCCTCGAGAACAACCTCATCAAGAGCCTTGGTCCGAAATACAACATCCTGTTTCGGGACGACAAGTCTTACCCCTACATTGCGCTCTCCGGCGGGGATTTTCCGCAGATCTACTATCACCGCGGCGCTTTCCGTAAGGGCGTGCGCTACTTCGGGCCGTTTCCCAACAGTTGGGCGGTGCGCGAAACCCTGCATCTGATGCAGAAGATCTTCCGTCTGCGCACCTGCGAGGACACCACCTTCAGCAACCGCTCGCGGCCCTGCCTGCTGCATCAGATCCAACGTTGCACCGGACCCTGCGTCGGTCTGATCGACAAAGATGCCTACGCTGCCGACGTTCAATTGGCCAGCCTGTTTCTCAGCGGCCGCCATAGCGACGTGGTGGACGATCTGTCGCAGCGCATGCAGGCGGCGTCCGACGAGCTGGCTTTCGAGAAGGCCGCCGTCTATCGCGACCAGATCCGCAACCTGCAGGCCGTGCTCCACAAGCAGTTTGTCGAAAGTGCGAAGGGCGAGGATGTGGACGTGCTCGCCGCAGTGGAGCGGGGCGGCACGGTGTGCGTCAACCTGGCGATGATCCGCGGTGGGCGCCACCTTGGCGACCGGCCGCTGTTCCCGAGCAATGCCAAGGGTTGCGACCCCCTCGACGCGCTGCTGGCCTTCGTCGAACAGCATTACCTCGATCATCCGTTGCCCACCAAGATCCTCGTCAATCTCGATCCCGCGACCATCAAGGAGGCGCTGGACGAGATCGTCGAAGGCAAGGTGCCGGTCGTCGCTGCCCGCTTCGAGAACGAACGCGCCTGGATGGGCATGGCCGAGAACAACGCCGGGCTGGCGCTGCTCGCCCGCGAACAGGAATCGTCCCGCGGCGAAGCGCGCCTCGAAGCGCTGCGCGACGCCCTCGATCTGCTCGACACGCCGAACCGCATCGAGTGTTTCGACATTTCCCACACCATGGGCGAGGCGACCGTCGCGTCCTGCGTGGTGTGGGACGGCAAGGCGATGAAAAAGTCCGAATACCGCCGCTACAACATCGCCGGCATCACCCCGGGCGATGACTACGCTGCGATGCGCCAGGCGCTGACCCGGCGTTACGAGAAGGTGGCGGCAGGCGAGGGCGTGCGACCCGACCTCATCCTCATCGATGGGGGCAAAGGCCAGATGGGCGTCGCCAGCGAAGTGCTGGCGGAGCTCGGCCTGGACATCGCGATGTTTGGCGTCGCCAAGGGCGAGAGCCGCAAACCGGGCCTGGAGGAACTCGTCTTCCCCGACGGCCGCGAGCCGGTGCACATGCGTCCGGATGCGCCGGCCCTGCACCTGATCCAGGAAATCCGCGACGAGGCACACCGCTTTGCGATCACCGGCCATCGTGCCCGGCGCGCCAAAACCCGCAACACCTCGAGGCTCGAAGACATCGCCGGGGTCGGCCCGACCCGGCGGCGCAAGCTCTTGGCGGCCTTCGGCGGCATCGACGGTGTGCGCAATGCCACGGTCGAGGACTTGTGCCGTGTCGAAGGCATCAACCGGCTTCTCGCCGAACAGATATACAATTCGCTGCGATAGCCAGCGAACGTCGACATGCTCTTCAATATTCCGAATTCCCTCACCTGGGCGCGCATTGCGCTGATCCCGTTTTTCGTCGGGATCTACTACCTTCCGGAAAGCGTGGTGACGCTCGAGGAAAAAAATCTGGTGGCGACGCTGACCTTCATCGTTGCTGCGGTCACCGATTGGTTCGACGGCTACCTGGCGCGCTATCTCCGCCAGACTTCCGCTTTCGGCGCTTTTCTCGATCCGGTCGCCGACAAGCTGATGGTGGCGGCGGCGCTGATCGTGCTGGTGCACCTCGGCCGGGTCGACTCCCTCATCGCGCTGGTCATCATCGGGCGCGAGATCACCATCTCGGCACTGCGCGAATGGATGGCCAAGGTGGGCGCCTCGGGAAGCGTCGCGGTGGCCTTCGTCGGCAAGCTCAAGACCGCAGCCCAGATGTCCGCGATTCCGCTGTTGCTTTTCGAGGCTCCGGTATTCGGATTCGACAGCATCAAGCTCGGTACGGTGTTGATCTACGTTGCAGCGGTGCTCACCCTGTGGTCGATGGGTTACTACATGCGCTGTGCCTGGCCGGAGCTGATGAAGCGCAGTCGTTAAAAAAACTTCAGGAAGGTATTGACGCCTCGTTTATAGCGTCTATAATGGCGGCTCTTTCAGCGGCAGTAGCTCAGTTGGTAGAGCGCAACCTTGCCAAGGTTGAGGTCGAGAGT
>CALMXT010000026.1 GCA_937871125.1 uncultured Zoogloea sp.
TGAGCGGGGTGCGCCGTCGTCCGGGCGGGCGCTGCGGCGTACCGGTTCGGTGTTGGCCTGCTCGGGGATGGAGGCTTTGCCGCGTTTGCGGGTCAGGCTGCCTTCGGCCGGCTTGCGCCATTCCTTGCCGGGCTTGGTGGCGGCCGGGGCGGATTCGGCGGGTGCGGCGGCACGGGGCTTGATGCTCAGGGTGCCGGACTTGGTCGGCAGGGGCGGGCGGCGGCGGGGCGTATCGGTCATGGTCGGCCCTTTCAGGCAGCGGGATGCAGTTGTTGGAGGTCGGCCTCTTCGAGGTAGACCCATTCGCCTTCGGCCAGGCCGGAAAGCACGCCTTCGCCGAGGGCGAGGCCGCCGAAGCCGCTGCGGTGCAGCTTTTCGACATGATTGCCGGCGGCTGCGATCATGCGCTTCACGACGTGGTATTTGCCGAGATCGATGCTCATTTCGAGGGTGCGCGGCGCCAGCAGGCGGGCGCTGAGGGCGGGCACCGGCCGGGGTTCGTCGATCAGGTCGACGCCGGCCAGCAGGCGCTGGATCTGCTCCTGGGTGCCGTCCTCGGCCAGTTCGGCACGGTAAACCTTGGGGATGTGCTTCTTGGGCGAAGACAGGTTGTGGATGAAGGCGCCGTCGTCGGAAAACAGCAGCAGGCCGGTGGTGTCCAGGTCGAGCCGTCCGACGCTCTGCACGTTGCGCTCGACCAGCTGGTGCGGCAGCAGGGAATACACCGTGCGGTGGTGCTTGGGCTCGTGGGAGCACTCGTAACCGGCGGGCTTGTAGAGCGCGAGATAGGTTTTTTCGCGGAAGGTCCAGGTTTCGCCTTCGACTTCGAAAACGAGGCCGGCGGTGGCGATCTCGGCGCCGGGGTTGTCGACGACTTCGCCGCCGATGCGGACTTCACCGAGTTCGATCAGCTGGCGGCACTGGCGCCGGCTGCCGAAACCCTGGTTCTGGAGGATGCGTTCGAGTTTCACGGGAGAGCGGATTGCTTGAATAACCCGCTATTGTCTCCGGGGATGTGGGGCGAGGGCAACAAGGATGGGCCTTCCCTTTGGCGACAGACCGTTCATTTGAATTCCCAGCTGGGCGAGACGGGCTTGTCGTCGAGCCGGTCGAAGATGACTTCTCCCTTGTCGACGAGATAGAACATGTCCAGCCGGCGGCCCGACCGGCGGGCGAAGCTCACCAGTTGTTCGGCGTGATTGCCCGCAGGGCGTCGTGGCGGCTTGCCGCGACCCATTCCTATCGCCCGCGCAGGAACAGCTTGTCGAGTTCCGTCATGCTCAGCGCGGTCCAGGTCGGGCGGCCGTGGTTGCATTGGTCGGCGCGTTCGGTGGCTTCCATTTCGCGCAGGAGGGCGTTCATTTCGGGGATCGTCAGGTTGCGGTTGGCGCGCACGGCGCCGTGGCAGGCCATGGTGGCGAGCAGTTCGTTGCGGCGGGCGGTGATGACTTCGGTGGCGGGGTAGTCGCGCAGTTCGGACAGCAGGGCGCGTACCAGTTCGCTGACGGGCGCGGCGGCGAGCAGCGCCGGCACGCTGCGCACGGCGAGCTCCTGGGGGCCGGCGGGGCCGATCTCGAAGCCCATCCGTTCGAGGAGTTCGGCGTGTTCTTCGGCGCTGGCCATGTCCTTGGTGCCGACGCCGAAGACGGCGGGGATCAGCAGGCGCTGGACGCCGGGTGTGCCGTCGAGGACGGTTTTGAGGCGTTCGTAGAGGATGCGTTCGTGGGCGGCATGCATGTCCACGAGGATCAGGCCGCTTTCGTTCTGGGCGAGGATGTAGACGCCGTGAAGTTGGCCGAGGGCATAGCCTAGCGGCGGGGCGAGATCGCCGGTGGGCAGGGCGACGGGCGACGGGCCGGTCGACGCGGCGGCGCCTGCACGTGGCGCGAAGGCGGTTGCGACGAAGCCGGCGGCAGGCTCGGGGCGGGCCGACGCGGCAAAATCGAAATAGGCGCGGGATGCCGGCTCCATCGCGAGTCGTCCCTGCTGAGGCGGCGCGGGGTGGCCAGGGGCAGGATAGGCGCCGGCGCGGGGGGTGGTTTCGGCGGGGCTCGGGTCGGCGGCGCGTCGGTCCGTGCCTTCCTCCGGGCTGCCGATGGCGCCTGCACCGGCGCCGGAGGCGGCCAACGCGCGGTTGAGGGCGTGGTAAACGAACTGGTGTACGGCGCGGGAGTCGCGGAAACGTACTTCGATCTTGGCCGGGTGCACGTTCACGTCCACGCCGAAGGGGTCGAGGTCGAGGAACAGCACGTAGGCCGGATGGCGGCTGCCGTGGAGGATGTCGGCGTAGGCTTCGCGGATGGCGTGGGTGACCAGCTTGTCGCGCACGAAACGGCCGTTGACGTAGAAGAACTGGGCGTCGCGGCTGCTGCGCGAGTAGGCCGGCAGCGAGGCGAAGCCGGTGAGGCGGAGCAGGCCGGATTCGGCTTCGATGCTTCGGGACGCGGCCAGGAAGTCGTCGCCGAGCAGGGCGCGCACGCGGGCTTCGCGGCGGCCGGAGGGCAGGCGCAGGCTGACCCGGCCGTTGTGGGTGAGCTGCAGCGCGACGTCCGGCCGGGCCAGGGCGACGCGGCGAAAGACGTCGTCGCAGTGGGCGAATTCGGTGCCTTCGCTTTTGAGGAACTTGCGCCGCGCCGGGGTGTTGAAATAGAGGTCGGCCACGTCGACCACGGTGCCGTGGTTGAGCGCCGCCGGGGCGAGTTCGCGCGGGTCGGCGTCGATGCGCCAGGCGTGGGGTTCGGCATCTGCCGGCTGGTGATGCTCATCCGCGACACGGCGGCGATGGCGGCCAGCGCTTCGCCGCGAAAGCCCATCGTGCCGACGCGCTCCAGATCGTCGAGACTGGCGATCTTGCTGGTGGCGTGGCGTTCCAGGGCCAGCGGGAGTTCGTCCTTGGGGATGCCGGAGCCGTCGTCGGCGACCCGGATGCGCCGCACGCCGCCTTGTTCGAGCTGCACGTCGACGGCCGTCGAGCCGGCGTCCATGGCGTTTTCGAGCACTTCCTTGAGCACCGAGGCGGGCCGTTCGACGACCTCGCCGGCGGCGATCTGATTGATGAGGTGGTCGGGGAGGAGGTGGATCGGCATGGCGGATTTCCGGACGGCAGGGGGCGAATTGTAGCGTCCGCGAACGAAAACGCCCCGCCGACCTTGCAGTGGTGGGGCGTGGTGTGAACAGGATTCGAAAGACGGCACGTCGAGCCGGGTGATCGCCTGGCCGTTCTTGCTGACGGTGCCGGGCAGCACGGCCGGCTAAATCCTGGCGATCCGGCTTACGATGTACTCAGGAATGGCGAAGAAGGAAGTGCCCTCGCGATGGGCAGAAGCCTCTATGACGCGATTCGCTTCCAGTCGATCGATTCGCCGGAACTCAACATCCGGGCGGCGATTGCCTATCTGTTTACCCGCATGGCGTTGTTCGATACGAAAAGTATCTTTGACGATTCCGAAATGGCGGTCCGGACCGTTGTTGTCGTGCATGGCGACAGTCTCGACAGAATCGCCCGCCGTGTCGGTACGACCGTGGAGGTGCTGGGAGACTTCCGCCACGAGGTATCCAAATCGCCGCTGCGTGTCGGCGAGAAACTGCGTTACCGCAAGGCTCACATGGGGAAGGTCATTGTCGGCTGGCGAAAGTGGGATTTCGCGACTGTTGCCGCAGGTTATAACGGCGGGGCGATGCGGCCTACGCCGAAAAGCTGAGTTACGTCTTCAAGCTGTTCTCCCGACTGAAACGGTGATCTCCATGCCTGTCCGTTCCCTCGTTGCCGCATGGATTGCGTCCGCGGTCTTGGCGACATTTCCCGCCGGCGCGGCGCCGACCGCGCCGCTCCCTTCCTGGGAGGCTTTCTATCGGATTGTCCATCCGGCCCTGGTGCGCCAGAAGGCCATTGACCCTGCGCGGGCGTTGGTGCACCTGGGCTTGCTGTGCGAAGTTCGCAGTGCGCGCGGGGTCTTGTTCCATGCGGTGGAGGCGCGGGAGTTGGTGCGTGGCGGACCGAGTCCGCGTGGGCTGAATCAGCTCCTCATCCTCGATCGCCGCCTGCGGGTGACCGACCGTATCGAGATTGCCGCCGCCCACGGACTTTATTGCGACGGCGCAGCGATCGTCTTCGATCTGCCCGTCGAATCGTCTCGTCTGGGGCGGGAGGGCACGCTCTTGGGCGTCGACGATAGCGGGCGGATTTCGACGTTCGGCGAGATCGACGCCGCGCAAATGGCGGGAATCCGGCCGGTGCTATCATCGCCGCCTTCTCCCCCACTATCCCGGAGCGACCCATGAAACTCGGCACCCCTCTTTCTCCTTCGGCGCTGCGCGTGATGCTTCTTGGCTCCGGCGAGCTCGGCAAGGAAGTCCTCATCGCGCTGCAGCGTCTCGGGGTCGAGACGATTGCCGTCGATCGCTACCCCAACGCGCCGGGCCATCAGGTCGCCCACCGCGCTTACGTCATTCCGATGACCGACGGCGCTGCGCTGCGTGCCCTCGTCGAACAGGAAAAGCCCCACCTCATCGTGCCGGAAATCGAGGCCATCGCCACCGATATGCTGGTCGAGATCGAAGCCGAAGGCCTGGCCGAAGTCATTCCCACCGCCCGCGCCGCCCGCCTCACAATGAATCGCGAAGGCATCCGCCGCCTAGCCGCCGAAGAGCTCGGTCTGGCAACTTCGCCCTATCGTTTCGCCGACTCGCTGGATGAATTGCAGGCCGCCATCGACGGTCGCGACGGCGCGCCCGCCATCGGCTACCCGTGCATCGTCAAGCCGGTGATGTCGTCTTCCGGCAAAGGCCAGTCCCTGCTCAAGGGGCCGGACGATGTGCGCAAGGCCTGGGATTACGCCGCGGCCGGCGGCCGGGTGAATTCCGGCCGCGTCATCGTCGAAGGCTTCATCGATTTCGACTACGAGATCACCCTGCTTACGGTGCGCGCCTGCGACGCCACCGGCACGGTTCAAACCCATTTCTGCGATCCCATCGGTCACGTGCAGGTGTCCGGCGACTACGTCGAATCGTGGCAGCCCCAGGCCATGAGTCCGTTGGCCCTGGCGCGTGCCCGCGAGATCGCCGGTGCCGTCACCGCCAATCTGGGCGGGCGTGGCTTGTTTGGGGTGGAGTTGTTCGTCAAGGGCGACGACGTGTGGTTTTCGGAAGTCAGCCCGCGGCCCCACGACACCGGCCTCGTCACGCTGTGTTCCCAGCGTTTCTCCGAGTTCGAACTGCACGCCCGCGCGATCCTCGGCCTGCCGGTCGATGTGAGCCTGCGCGAGCCGGGCGCCTCGGCGGTGATTTACGGCGGCATGGACGAAGCCGGCATCGCCTTCGAAGGCGTGGCCGAAGCGCTGAGGGTTCCACGCAGCGACATCCGCCTTTTCGGCAAGCCGGAGGCCTTCGTCAAACGTCGGATGGGCGTGGCCGTAGCCAACGGGGCGGACGTCGCCGAGGCCCGCGAGCGCGCCAAGCTGGCGGCGGGCAAGGTCAAACCGGTCAAGGGACAATCCGCATGAAACTGCTCCGCTACGGCCCCGTCGGCGAAGAAAAGCCCGGGCTGCTCGACGACAACGGGCACATCCGGGATCTGTCGGGCCTGATCGACGACATCACGCCCAGGACTCTTGCGCCGGCCTCGCTGGAGGGGCTGCGCGCCATCGATCCGAAACGCCTGCCGCGGGTGGATGTGGACGGCGAGCCTCGCCTGGGTGTGCCCTGGAACGGTACGCCCAAGTACATCGCCATCGGCCTCAACTACCACGACCACGCCGTGGAATCCGGCATGCCGATACCGGTCGAGCCGGTCATCTTTCCCAAGTGGACCAGTTGCCTGTGCGGGCCGAACGACGACACGATCCAACCGCCGGAATCGACCCGTCTGGACTGGGAGGTCGAACTCGGCATCGTCATCGGCAGCCGCGCCCGCAACGTTTCCGAGGCCGACGCGCTGGCCCACGTGGCCGGCTACGTGCTGGCCAACGATGTGTCGGAACGGGGCTACCAGCTTGAGCGGAGCGGCGGGCAGTGGGGCAAGGGAAAGGGCTTCGATACTTTCGGGCCGGTGGGGCCGTGGCTGGTGACACCCGACGAAATCGGCGACGTGCAGAAGCTCGATCTGTGGCTCGACGTCAATGGCGAGCGCAAACAGACCGGCACCACGTCGCTGATGATCTTTTCTTGCGCCCAGCTCATCAGCTACTGCAGCCGCGTGATGACGCTGGTGCCCGGCGATCTGATCATCACCGGCACGCCGCCGGGCGTCGGCATGGGCTTCAAGCCGCCCCAATTCCTCAAGGTGGGGGATGTGGTCGAACTGGGCATCTCCAAGCTGGGCCGCCAGCGTCAGCGGGTGGTGACGGGCGGCTGAGGCGACTGCGGCCAGCCGGTGCGGACGACGCCCAACAAAAAAGCGCCGGTTGCCCGGCGCTTTTTTTATGCTGCTGCAGCCTTGCGGCCGCAGGCAAATTACATCGACAGAGCCAGTTCGAACAGTTCGCGCTTGAGCATGAACTGCTTGGGCAGACGGTCCTGCAGCTTCTCGAACCACTCCTTGTGGCCGGCCAGCTCGGTCTTCCAGGCTTCCGCATCGATATTGGTGAGGGCTTCGAATTCGGCCTTGGTGATGTCGGAGCCGGTCCAGTCGATGTCTTCGTACTGGGGCATCCAGCCAAGTGCATTTTCCTTGGCATGGACACGGCCGCGGACGCGGTCGACGACCCACTTCAGGACGCGCATGTTCTCGCCGAAGCCCGGCCACATGAATTCGCCGTTTTCGTTCATGCGGAACCAGTTCACGCAGAAGATGCCCGGCGCCTGATCGACGGTGTGACCCATCTTCAGCCAGTGGTTGAAGTAGTCACCCATGTGGTAGCCGCAGAAGGGCAGCATGGCGAACGGATCGCGACGGACCACGCCCTGGGCGCCGAAGGCGGCAGCGGTGGTTTCGGAACCGAGGGTGGCGGCCATGTAGACGCCGTAGTTCCAGTTGAAGGCCTGGTACACCAGCGGCACGGTGGTGGCGCGGCGGCCGCCGAAGATGAAGGCGGAGATGGGCACGCCGGCCGGATCTTCCCAGTTCGGGTCGATGGACGGGCACTGGCTGGCCGGGGCGGTGAAGCGGGAGTTCGGGTGGGCGGCCTTGCGACCGGTTTCCTTGGCGATTTCCGGCGTCCAGTCCTTGCCTTGCCAGTCGATCAGGTGCGCGGGAACATCCTTGCTCATGCCTTCCCACCACACATCGCCATCGTCGGTCAGTGCGACGTTGGTGAAGATGATGTTTTCCTTGAGGGTGGCCATGGCGTTGAAGTTGGTCTTTTCGGACGTGCCCGGGGCAACGCCGAAGAAGCCGGCTTCAGGGTTGATGGCGTAGAAGCGGGTGCTGCCGTCGGCTTCCTTGCGGGGCTTGATCCAGGCGATGTCGTCGCCGACGGTGTAGATCTTCCAGCCGTTGAACGAGGCGGGCGGGATCAGCATCGCGAAGTTGGTCTTGCCGCAGGCGGACGGGAAGGCCGCGGCGACGTAGGTCTTTTCGCCTTCGGGGCTTTCCACGCCGAGGATCAGCATGTGTTCGGCCAGCCAGCCTTCGTCGCGGGCCATGTTGGAGGCGATGCGCAGCGCGAAACACTTCTTGCCGAGCAGCGCGTTGCCGCCGTAGCCGGAGCCGTAGGACCAGATCTCGCGGGTTTCGGGGTAGTGGACGATGTACTTGGTGGTCGGGTTGCAGGGCCAGGCGGAATCCTTCTCGCCGTGAGCCAGCGGGGCGCCAACCGTGTGCAGGCAGGGCACGAATTCGCCGTCGGCTCCGAGGACGTCATACACGGCCTTGCCCATGCGGGTCATGACGCGCATGTTGGCGACGACGTAGGGGCTGTCGGAGATTTCGACGCCGATGTGGGCGATCGGCGAGCCGAGCGGGCCCATCGAGAACGGGATGACGTACATCGTGCGGCCGTGCATGCACTTGCTGAACAGTCCGTTCAGGGTCTCGCGCATTTTGGCCGGATCTTCCCAGTTGTTGGTGGGGCCGGCGTCTTCCTTGTTGGCGCAGCAGATGTAGGTGCGGTCTTCGACGCGGGCGACGTCGGAGGGGTCGGAACAGGCGAGGTAGGAATTCTTGCGCTTTTCCGGGTTCAGCTTGATGAGCATTCCGGCTTCGACCATCTCGGCGCACAGGCGGTCGTATTCTTCTTGCGAGCCGTCGCACCAGACGACGCGGTCGGGTTCGGTGAGGGTGGCGATCTCAGCGACCCACTGCTTGAGCTTCTGGTTCTTGACGTATGCGGGGGCGGCTGCGATGGCGGCTTCGGCAATGCTTTGAGACATCTGACGATTCTCCAGGACGTTACGGATGTGTTGTTGCACACTTACCGGCGGGGAGTTTGCCGGCTGCGTAATCGCGTCTTTTGGCCTCCAGGGCGCGGCGCGTATTATTGGGCGTCGAAGGGTTTCGGGCGGCCCTGCTGTGGGGCAATCGGGAATAACCCTTAGAAGCTAGCCTATAATTATGCCACGGTTCGCACGGTACGGTAATTCACACGTCACATCGAAGTGCTGCGGATATCACGAATTGGCACCAAGTCTTTTCGGCCGGATCATGCGTTGGCACCCAGCACAACAATCATGAGGGAAAACAGAATGGATGAACGAATCCGCGCGGCGGCCCTGGAATATCATCGCTTGCCCAAACCGGGCAAGATTTCCATCGCTCCTACCAAGGCGCTGACCAACCAGCAGGATTTGTCGCTGGCCTACTCTCCCGGCGTTGCTGCTGCTTGCGACGCGATCGTCGAGGATCCGGCGGAAGCCGCAACGCTCACTTCGCGGAGCAACCTGATCGGCGTCGTCACCAACGGCACTGCGGTGCTCGGCCTGGGCAACATCGGCCCGCTGGCGGCCAAGCCGGTGATGGAAGGCAAAGCCGTGCTGTTCAAGAAGTTTGCCGGCATCGACGTGTTCGACCTGGAGATCGACGAGCCCGATGCCGACAAGCTGATCGACATGATCGCTGCCCTGGAGCCGACCTTCGGGGGCATCAACCTTGAGGACATCAAGGCGCCGGAGTGCTTCTACATCGAGAAGAAGCTGCGCGAGCGGATGAAGATTCCGGTCTTTCACGACGATCAGCACGGCACCGCCATCGTCGTCGGCGCGGCGATCCTCAACGGTCTGCACCTGCTCGGCAAGGATCTCGCGACGGTCAAGCTGGTCACGTCCGGGGCCGGTGCCGCGGCGCTGGCCTGTCTGGATCTGCTGGTGATGCTCGGTGTGCCGGTCTCCAACATCTGGGTGACCGATATCGAGGGCGTGGTTTTCGAGGGCCGCACCAAGCTGATGGACCCGATCAAGGCCCGTTACGCCAAAGTGACTGCCGCGCGCACCCTGGCCGAGGTGATCGAGGGCGCCGACGTTTTTCTGGGTCTCTCTGCCGGTGGCGTGATGAAGCCGGAGATGGTCGCCAAGATGGCGCCCAACCCCTTGATCATGGCGCTCGCGAACCCGACGCCGGAAATCCTGCCCGAAGAAGTCAAGAAGGTTCGCAGCGACGCGTTGATGGCGACCGGCCGTTCGGATTATCCGAACCAGGTGAACAACGTGTTGTGTTTCCCCTTCATCTTCCGCGGGGCGCTCGATGTGGGTGCCACCACCATCACCGACCAGATGAAGCTCGCCGCCGTGAAGGCGATTGCCGAACTGGCCCGCGCCGAGGCTTCCGATATCGTCGCTGCGGCCTATGGCGAGAACGTCTCCGGTTTCGGGCCCGAGTACATCATTCCCAAGCCTTTCGATCCGCGCCTGATCGTCAAGATCGCCCCGGAAGTCGCGCGGGCGGCGATGGAATCCGGCGTGGCGACGCGCCCGATCTCCGATTTCGAGGCTTACCGCCAGCAGCTCAACAACTTCGTGTGGCAGTCCGGTCTCGTCATGAAGCCGGTCTTTCAGGCTGCCAAGCGTTCGCCCAAGCGCATCATCTTTGCGGAAGGCGAAGCCGAAC
>CALMXT010000027.1 GCA_937871125.1 uncultured Zoogloea sp.
TCCGGCGCTCTTCGTCATGTTGGTGCTGACGGTGTTCGGGCTCGGCCTGTTTTTTACCACCCTGTCGCCGTCGTCCTATCTGCTGAATTACTGGACGCGTAACTATTTCATCAACGGCCTGACCTTGCTGTTCGGGGTCAGCTATGAGCTGCCGGGCGTCTTTGAGGGCAATCCCTATGCGAAGGCGGTGAATGGCTCTTTGTGGACGATGCCTTACGAGCTGCGGATGTATGTGACGCTGGCGGTCGCCTGGGCGGTGTTGAGTCTGGTGCCCCGTGTCCGGTCTGCGGTGTTTCCGGTGCTGGTGGTTGTTGCCGCCTTCGCATCGGGGGTGGGCGTGGTCGCTGCCCGCTTCGGCCTCTTTGCGGAGAGCCATTGGATGGGTTTTTTCTTCATGTTCTTCAGTGGCGCAGCCTTCTATGTGCTCAGAGCCCGCATCCCCCTGTCGTCCGGGCTCTTTGTGGGCTGTCTGTGTGCCTTGGCCGCGGCGGCGGCGATGGGGCACACCGCTTTTTTCGTGGTGTACAAGCTGAGCCTGGCTTACGTGTTGTTTTTTGTCGCCTATGTGCCGGCGGGCTGGATCAGGCATTACAACCGGTTCGGCGATTATTCCTACGGCGTCTACATCTATTCCTTTCCGGTTCAGCAGTCGGTCGCTGCCTTGCTGCCCGGCATTTCGGTGCTATCGATGGTTTTGCTGTCCAGCGTATTCACGTTCGTGCTGGCCGCCCTGTCGTGGCATCTGCTCGAAAAGCGTGTGATGGGATTGAAAGGGCATTGCGTGGAGGGCACGCATCGGCTGTTGCCCGGATGGCTATTGCGCACGCCGCGTTGACGCGGAGCTGAGCGGAAAACCGCGGTCGATGGAGTCCGTCGCCCGCGGTCGAGGCCGGCTCCGTGTTGCGGAGGCCGGCCTCGGTTGCGGTCAGTTGCGGTTCTGGATGTCTTCGATGTAGCCGAGCATGCCGGTGCGGATGCTGGCCGCGTTGCCTTCGTCGGTATCGATGTGCATGGCCAGCCGGTAGGCCGGGTTCACGCGCACCACCACGTCGCCGAAGATCAATTCGCGCTCGCCTTCGACGCGCACCCGCACGATGTACTTGTCGCGCACGCGAAAGCGCAGGGCGTCTTCCGGCGTCATGTGGATGTGACGTTGGGCGCAGATCACGCCGCGCTCGATGGCGGTGCTGCCGAAGGGGCCTTCGAGGGTGATCCCGGGCGTGTTGACGAGGTCGCCGGATTCGCGGATCGGTGGCTGGATGCCGACCTTGAACTGCTCGGTCATGGCGATCTCGACCTGGGTTTCCTTGCGGGTCGGGCCGAGCACGCGGACGTTGGCGATGCGGCCTTTGGGGCCGACAAGGTGGACCTTTTCGGCGCAGGCGAACTGGCCGGGCTGGGACAGTTCGTGTTCCGGCGTGAGCTGATGGCCGGGGCCGAAGAGCTTATCCACGTCGGACTGCGACAGGTGCACGTGGTGGGCCGAAATTTCGATGGGGATCGGTGCGTCGGCCTGGTCTTCCTTCATCTCCAGGGTGAGCTCGTTGCGTTCGATGGCGCGCAGGGTTTCCCAGGCGACGAGGCGCTCGTCGTCGTTGTTGATGACGAGGATGGTGACCGGCGAGTCGTCCGTCGAGATGATCGCGAAGTCGCTGACGCGGCCGAGGTTGCGGTTGCGCTCCTCGTCGAGCTTGATGCCCATGTAGCCGAGACCCTGGCAGGCCAGGCTGCGTACCGCAGCGCTGGTTTCGCCGATGTCGCCGGTGAAGGCCAGCACGTCGACGCCGCCCATGGCCGCGACGTAGGCGCCGATGTTCTTGCGCACCTGGTAGCAGAAGGCCTTGTGGGCGAGCAGGGCGCGGTGGTGACCTTCGTTGGCCGCGGCTTCGATCTCGTGGATGTCGCTCGAGATGCCGGACAGACCCTTCAGGCCGCTGTTGGTGTTGATCAGCGTGGATAACGCTTCCGGCGACATGCCGTGCTGTTCCATCAGGTGGATCATCACCGCCGGATCGATGCTGCCCGAGCGGCTCGGCATGATGAGGCCGTCGGTCGGTGTCATGCCCATGGTGGTGTCCACCGAACGACCGTGGTCGATGGCGCACAGGGATGCGCCGATGCCCAGGTGACAGGAGATGATTTCCAGTTCGCCGAGGGGGCGGGCGAGCACTTCGGCGGCCTTCAGCGACACATAGCGGTGCGAGCTGCCGTGGAAGCCGTAGCGGCGGATGCCGTCCTGCTTGTAGAGCTCGTAGGGCAGGCCGTAGAGATAGGCGTAGGGCGCCAGGGTTTGGTGGAAGGCGGTGTCGAACACCGCCACGTGGGGCACGTTCGGCAGGTGCTTCATGGCCTCGCGGATGCCCTCGACGTTCACCGGATTGTGCAGCGGGGCGAACACCGACAGTGCCTCGATGTCGGCGATGACCGCCGGGGTGATGACTACCGAACTGGCGAATTTGCTGCCGCCATGCACCACGCGGTGGCCGACCGCGGTGACGTCCTGCGGGTGGAAGGAGAAGGATTCGCCGAGTGCGCGGGTGGATTCCTGCATGACCGCGAACAGCTCGCTGAGCGGGAAGGCCGGCCGCTCGACGACTTTGACCTGTGTGCCGACGGCGACGCTGATGCGCGAAATCTGCGGATCGGAGTTATCGACGATGCCGTGCACGTCCGAGCCGAGGTCGTGGGTGTCGTAGATGCCGAAATGAATCTGGCTGAGTCCGATGTTGAGTGCCAGCACCTTGCCCGGGATGTCGGTGTGCAGCGACAGCGCGTAAGGGTCTTCGGCCTTCGAGAATGCGCCGATCTGGCCACCGACGATGTCGGCCGACAGGGTGCGCACGCGGTCGAGCATCAGGTGCGACAGATAGGCGACGGCTTTCGGATTGGTCAGGATGTGGGCGTTGAAGATCGGGCGGGGAATCAGCAGCACGAGGCAGCGATTGCCGGCGATGACGTCGGCGCTCAGACGGTCGCCGGTGAGCGTGGACATCACGCCGAACACATCGCCCGGGCCGAGCTGGCTGATGACGGTGCGGGTGCCGGTGTTGTCGGCGACGGAGATCTCGGCGTGGCCGGTGATCACGACGCCCATCGAGCAGGCTTCGTCGCCGGTTTCGAGGATCGCCTCGTTGCCTTCGAAAGTGGTCAGTCGCGACTGGCGGACGATGTCCTCGACCTTGTCGGCCGGAAAGCTCTCGAAAAGGCGCACCTGTTCGAGGAAGAATTTATTGAGATCGACTTCGCTCATGGTGTTTCTCTCTGGCGTCGGGTTGATTCAGGCTTCAAGACTAGCACTGTGTTGCGGTGCATCAAAGTGTGGTTTTCCGCTTATCGGCACGCCAACGCTCACTTTTATGGATTAAAGCCGGCCCGAAATGGCCGCTTGTTGCGGCGGTGCAACACCTGAAATGCTCAGGATGTCGCGGACGCAGGAGGAGTGCCGGCCAGCTGTGCCTCGATACGGCTGGCCGCTTTCTGCAGGGCCGGCAGGTAGCGGCGCACGGCTTCCTTCAGCGTGACCGCCCGGTTCAGATAGACGATGTTCACAGAGCCCACCGGACGTTGCCTGAGGCGGATGGGCAGGGCCAGTGCGCCGACCTTGCGCTGGGAGGTCCATTCGCCGTCGTTGCTGGCGAAGCCGCTCTCGCGGGTGCGGGCAAGGACATTGGCGACGAAACGTTCGTCGGCGGCCAGACGGGCCTGGTCGTCGCCGCCGCCGCGGGCGAGGTCGAGGATCTGCGTGCGCTGTTCGTCCGGGCAATAGGCCAGAAAGGCCCGTCCGGCGGCGGTGAGCAGCATCGGGATGGTCTGCCCGACCATGGCCCGGTGGAAAGACAGGGCGCTGAAGCGATGGGTCGATTCGCGAATGACCATCGAGGCGCCCTGGGGCGTGGTGAGGTCGGACGGCCAGCCCACGGCATGCAGCAACTCGCTCAGGGCCGGGGCGACGATCGACGAGATCCAGTCCTCGTCGCGGAACCCCTCGGCCAGCGAGCGCACGTTCAGCGCCAGACAGTAGCGGTCGTCCGATTCGCTACGGCGGACATAGCCTTCGGCGATCAGGGTTTCGAGCAGACGGCGCACGGTGGTGCGGTGCAGGCCGGTGGCCTGGGCCAGTTGGGCGAGGGTCGACCGGCCCCCTTCCTGGCTGTTCAGGGCTTTCAGCAGGTCCAGTCCGCGGGTCAGGCCGCGAACCGGCGCGTAATCGGCTCCGCCGTTGGTGCGCATCTGAAAACCTCCTTCGAAACATGATTGTGCAACAGGTGGACGTTTTGTTTTGATTTTTTGAGCTGGATCAGGGTGATCCTAGAATCAATCCCGCTGATGTGCTCATAAAAAAATCGGCACCCACCCAACGGAGGATTCCTGCCATGACCACTCTCGCTTGCCGTCGCATCCGGGCCGAAGCTGCGGTAGTGCCTCTTCGAGGTGGGTACGCGCCCGCCACATCGACAACCGGACGCGCCGTCCCTGCGACGCCCGGACCCCGAACCCCATAAAAAGCACCGCTCGCCCTCCAAGGGCGATGCCCTGAAAAACATGATCCGCGCGGCGGAGGCTCCCCTTCAGCCTGCCGTAGCCCACCCGGGAGGAGAAACCCCATGAGCAGCGCTCAAAATTTCGATGCCGACGTGATCGTCGTCGGCGCCGGCCCCGTCGGCCTGACCATCGCCAACACCCTGGGCCAGTATGGCGTCA
>CALMXT010000028.1 GCA_937871125.1 uncultured Zoogloea sp.
ACGAAGATCAGGTTGTCGAGCTTCTCGCGACCGGCCATGCCCATCGCGCCGAGGGATTCGACTTCGTCGGTTTCACCGTCGCCGAGGAAGGCCCAGACCTTGCGCTGCTCGGCCTTGGCGGCGTCGATCAGGCCGCGGCTGGCGAGGTATTTCATGAAGCGGGCGGCGTAGATCGCGCACAGGGGGCCAAGGCCCATCGACACGGTGGGGAACTGCCAGAAGTCCGGCATCAGCCACGGGTGCGGGTAGGAGGAGATGCCCTTGCCGCCGGTTTCCTGGCGGAAGTGGTCCATCTGCTCGTCGGTCAGGCGGCCGAGCATGTAGGCGCGGGAGTAAACACCGGGCACCGAATGGCCTTGGAAGTAGATCAGGTCGCCGCCGGTTTCGTGGTCGACGCTCTTCCAGAAATGCGAAAAGCCCACGTCGTAGAGGGCTGCGGCGGAGGCAAAGGAGGCAATGTGGCCGCCGACGTTGGTGTGCTTGTTGGCGCGTACCACCATGGCCATGGCGTTCCAGCGGATGTAGGAGTGGAGCTTGATCTCCATGTCCGGATCGCCGGGGTAGCGCGGCTGCTTGTCGGGAGGAATGGTGTTGATGTACTGGGTTGTCGCCGAGTAGGGAACGTCTATGCCTTCCTCGCGCCCGGCTTCAATCAGTTTTTCGATCAGGAAATGGGCCCGTTCGGTGCCTTCCTGAGCGACGACGCCGGACAGGGCGTCCAGCCATTCTTTGGTTTCCTGGGCGTCGGCGTCAGCCAGGATGACTTGCGTGTTCGCGGCCATGGTTTTGTCTCCTCATGACTTGCGGGTTGTGGATTGTTGCCGTGGGTAACGGCAACGGGGTTTCACTGCAGATCCTTGCGAAGCCGGATCGCGGCTTCAATATTTCGAAATATAAAACCAATTATCGCATCGTGCAATACGTGCAATCCTCAATATGCGATGCCGGCGACGTTTTTTACGTCTGTCCGGGCAGTCCGATCCGGGCTTCGCGGGTGAACGCGCTCGCTTCCGCGACGATGTGCGCGAACACAAGGCAGCGGTCGACCGGAGCCAATGGCACCGGCCGGCGAAATTTCGTTCGACGGGAAAGGATAAAAACCGGCCGGGGAGAGGGAGGGGGGAGAAGGCTCCCGGCCGTTTGCGGAAACTACGATTCCGCGCGGGATCATTTGTGTTGAGCGTCCCGCTTACGGTCTTCGTCATAGGCGAAAACCACGTTCTTGTTGCGTATTTCTCCGATGACCAGGGCGCGCTTGCTGTCGATCGCTTCGTGGTCGGTTCTGGAGAAAGGCCGATCATATACCATGACGATTCCCTCGACCCGCTCCTGGAGCGTTTCGAGTGCTTCCCGCAATTTCACCCCATCGGTGCTGCGCGCCTGACGGATCGCCGCGGCGAGCAGCAGCATCGAATCGTAGCCCTGGGCGGCGGCGGGGGCGACCGGAATGCGTTCGACGCCGAAGGTCTTCCGGTATTTGTCGATGAAGGCCCGGTGGCGCGGCGTGTCGCCTTCCTGGATGAAGGTTTGCGGCATCCGGGTGCCTTCCGCGTTGGGACCGGCATTGTCGATGAAGTTGGGCATGTTCAGCGCCCAGCTGCCTACCAGCGGCACCTGCCAGCCGATGCGCACCATGCCGTTGGCGACGTGGGCCAGCTCCGGGCCGAGGCCGTAGGTGAGGACCGCTTCGGCACCGGCGTTGCGGGCGCGGATCAGTTGCGGCGTCATGTCGACATCGCGGATGTTGAAGCGCTCGACGGCTACCGGTTTGATTCCGTGCCGATCCAGCGCCCGTTCCAGGTCTTCGCGGCCGAGCTGGCCGTAGTTGGTGCTGTCGTGGAAGATCGCCAGCTTGCGCAGCCGCCGCCGGACCACCGTTTCGTCGACGATCATCGCCGCCTGCAGGGTGTCGGGCGCGGATACGCGGAAGATGTAGTTGTCGGGGTATTGGGGCGGCAGGAACTGCTTGGTGATGAT
>CALMXT010000029.1 GCA_937871125.1 uncultured Zoogloea sp.
GTGATGCCCTTGTTCAGCGGGAACAGCACTTCGATCTCGTCGATGATCTTCTCGAGCTTCTTGTCGCCGCCGAAGACGATGTCCTTTTCCTGGAAGTCGGACGTGAATTGCATCGTCCCGAAGGTGTCGATGCCGGTTTCGCCGATGTAGTAGTTGCGGCGCGAGGCCCAGGAATACTGGCCGCAGCCCACCGGGCCGTGGGAGATGTGGATCATGTCCTTGATCGGACCCCACACCACGCCCTTGGAACCGGCATACGCACAGCCGCGGATCGTCATCACGCCGGGCAGCGATTTGATATTGGATTTGACGCCACAATCCGGCTTGCTGTCCTCGAAGGTGCCCAGGTGTTTGGCGCGCTTCTTGGCGGTTTTTTCCGGATAGGCCTTGAGCACTTCTTCGATCAGTGCCTTGTTTTCTTCAGCGGTCAGGCTCATTTCATCGCTCCTGTCATTTAATCAAGTGGGCCGAGAGTAGAGAGCGGAGAGTCGGATACGGATCTTGCCGGCCGGTGCCCGCAGGCACCGGGGCGGAGCCGGCGCAAGCCGCACCGACTCTCGACCCTCGACTCTCGACGCGTCAGGCGGCGACTGCAGCCTTGCCGATGACGGACTCGTCTTCCTTCTTCATGATCCCGAAGTCCATCAGCAGGTCTTCGAGCTCATCCATCGTGATCGGCGTCGGGATCGTCCCGTTGCCGGCGTTGTTGTGGACCTTCTGGGCCAGGGAACGGTATTCGCCGGCCTGCTTGGAATCGGGGGCGTACTCGATCACCGTCATGCGGCGCAGTTCGGCGTGCTGGACGATGTTGTCGCGCGGCACGAAGTGGATCAGCTTGGTGCCCAGCTTGCCCGCCAGGGCTTCGGCCAGTTCCAGTTCCTTGTCGGTCTGACGCTCGTTGCAGACCAGGCCGCCCAGACGCACGCCGCCGGAGTTGGCGTACTTGAGAATGCCCTTGGAAATGTTGTTGGCGGCGTACATCGCCATCATTTCGCCGGACATGACGATGTAGATTTCCTGCGCCTTGTTCTCGCGGATCGGCATCGCGAAACCGCCGCACACCACGTCGCCGAGCACGTCGTAGGAGACGTAATCGACACCGTCGTAAGCACCGTTTTCTTCGAGGAAGTTGATCGAGGTGATCACACCGCGGCCGGCGCAGCCGACGCCGGGTTCCGGACCGCCGGATTCAACGCAACGGATGTCGCGATAACCCACCTTCAGGACGTCCTCGATTTCCAGATCCTCGACGGAGCCCGCTTCGGCGGCGAGGGACAAAACGGTGTCCTGAGCCTTGGCGTGCAGGATCAGACGGGTGGAGTCGGCCTTCGGGTCGCAGCCGACGATCAGGATCTTCTGACCCATTTCAGCCAGCGCGGCGAGGGTGTTCTGAGAGGTGGTGGACTTGCCGATACCACCTTTGCCGTAGAACGCAATTTGACGAAGTGCAGCCATTTTCAAATCTCCTTAATGAATAGAGCGGTTGTTTCCATCACTGTCTAATTCCGGGTGTTGGGACCCTTCAACCTTGCAGCCGGAATGCAGCCCTCGTGTCCCTTTTGCTCTTCGTATCCACACGCTGCAGCAAGCCTTGATCGGTGCAACAGGCATTCAGCAATCGCCGTGCCAGCCTCGAAAATAAATTTCAATACATTGTTTTAAAAAGAAAATTTAAAAAATGTAGGCACTTCGGGGGCAGCGCGGGGGTTTGTGTGGAATACGACAAAGGACCCAGTTCTGTCAGGAATGACACGGGTCGCCCAATCCTTCGCCGATCTCCGCCAAAAAGCCGACAGGCCGCGCCAAGCCTTTGACGGACGGGGGTTTTCACTGCGAAGGGATGGTCGGTGGGAAGTACGGCACAACAATTGCTGTAGAGAAGAAAACGGGTACCCGCCGACCTCGTCGATCCCGATTCCCACCACCACCTTTCTGGGAGTGACGATCTTGAACAAGCCCGCCCCTGCAGCCACCGCCGCAACGGAGCCCGCCTGCCCGGTCCGGGTAGTGGTCGGCTATATGTCCCGCGACGGCTGGGCGATTCCGGTGTATGCGGCGCCGACGCCGGCGGAGCACCCCGAACCCGCCCCATCCGTGGCCTCCCAGGCGGGCGACGGCGAGGGGGCGGGCGCGAACCCGCATTTCGCCCGGCTCGGCGGCGTGGCCGTCATCGAACAACTGGTCGAGCGCTTCTATGCGCTGATGGACAGCCTCCCGGAGGCCGCCGGCATCCGCGCCATGCACGGCCCCGACCTCGCTCCGGTCAAGGCCGTGCTGGTGCGTTTTCTCACCGAATGGACCGGCGGCCCCCAGGCCTACTCAGCCGAGCGCGGCCACCCGCGCCTGCGCCGCAAGCACCTGCCCTTCGCCATCGGCGCCGCCGAGCGGGATGCCTGGATGGCCTGCATGACCGGCGCCCTCGACGGCCTCGTCGCCGACCCGGAACTGAAGGATCAACTCACCCGTGCGTTCTTCAAGACCGCCGATTTCATCCGCAATGACAAAGGAAGCTCTCATGACCACCACTCTTACTAATGCCATTCTCGATCTCGACGAAAAGGGCCGCCTGCTCAACCCGGTGTTCAAGGGCGAGACCAAGAAGGCCGGTCGTTACGGCTTTCGCGGCGACGTCGCACTGAAGTTCGCCGAGCAATTCGCCGACGAGAAACGCCCGCCCGAGATCTGCACCGACCAGGTGATGATGGTCTGCGACGACGGCGCCACCATTCCCTTTTTCACCAGCTTCCTGCTGTCCTTCGAATACCTGGCCCTGGTCCACGAAGTGCTCGGCCCCTACTTCACGCCCACCGGCAAATACATCCTGTTCTGCGACAACATCGACCTGTCGAAGAAATACACCGTCAAGCTGGGCGACATTTCCTACACCGTGCTGCCCATCGACGAAGCCACGGTCTACAACGAAACCCTTGACCTGCTCTACCTCGAAAAGAACAGCCTCAAGAAGCTCGACACCGCCGGCAAGCTCGACGCCGTCGCCAATGCCGCGGGCAAGTTCACCGCCACCTACGCGCCGCTCACTTACGAGGAAGGCCTGGCGATCATGGGCCCGATCCGCGACCTCGGCGCCAATCGGCCGGTGTGAACCCGCAACCGGACTTCATCCGATGAACGAGCCGTCGCCCCGCCACGGGGCGGTGGCCGAAGACTGGGCCGGACAGGGACAGGGCGCCGAGCCCGCCCGCTGGTATTCGACCAATCTGGTCGGGCTGCCGGTCGGCCTGCTCGGCTCCACCGCCTTCAACGCCCACCCTGCGCCGCTGTCCATCGCCGGCGTCCGCGAAACCCATCGCGGGCTGTTCCGGCTGCTCGAAACCACCGACGATCTGACGGCGGCATCGGGCGTGTTCCGGCATTTCATGGAGATCGTCTTCGGCCTCACCCCGCCCGAGCCCGGCACCCGCGCCACGCCGCGGGCCCGCCATCGCTCCAGTTATCTCAAGCTGCTGCAGGGCTGGGGGCTGGATTCCAATTCCGCGGCCGGCGCGGTGCTGAAGGGCTGGGCCGAGAGCCGCTTCGGGCTCGTGCCGACCTTTCACAAGGCGCCCCTCGGCCGTTTCCCGTCGAGCGCCTGGATCGCCTACATCGAAGAAAAAGGCGGCAGCCGCTTCCACAACAACTGCATCTACCAGCAGCTCGACCTGCTGTTCGAATACAGCCAATGGGCGATGCAGCATTTCGGCGTGCCGTCCCGCGACCACGTCCGACTGTGGCGGGGCATCAACGACTTCACCGAGCAGCGCGTGGTGACCGGCGACCGCCGCGAACGCACCTGCGTGCTGCGCCTCAACAACGTCGTGTCCTTTTCCACCTCCCGCGAACGGGCCGACGAATTCGGCGACTGGATCCTCGAAGCGCAGGTTCCGGTGGTCAAGATCCTGTTTTTCCCAGACCTGCTTCCCGGCGTGCCGCTGGCCGGCGAAAACGAAGTACTGGTGATCGGCGGCGAATACGAAGTGGTGGCCCGCTATGCTTGATGCCCTCCTCCTGCGCTCACCCTCGCCCGTGCTGCCCGCCGGCCTGCGCCCCGGCAGCCTGCTCGACCGCGCCCTCGGCGCCTACCTCGGACTGGCCATCGGCGACGCCCTCGGCGCCACGGTGGAATTCATGACCCCGCGGGAGATCGTCGCCAAACACGGCGTGCACCGCCAGATGATCGGCGGCGGCTGGCTCAAGCTCGCGCCCGGTCAGGTCACCGACGACACCACCATGAGCCTCGCCCTCGGCAAGGCCATCCTCGACGCCAACGGCTGGTGCATGAAGGCCGTCGCCGAAGCCTACGTCGCCTGGCTGCGCAGCAAGCCGGTCGACTGCGGCAACACCTGCCGACGCGGCATCCGGCGCTACATGACCGACGGCAGCTACTCCGGCCCGCCCGGCGAAGGCGACGCCGGCAACGGCGCCGTGATGCGCAACCTGCCGGTGGTCCTCGCCACCCTTCACGAAGAGCCGGCCTTCGAAGCGCGCAGCCTGGCCCAGGCCCGCTTCACCCACAACAACGCCCTGTCGGACGCCGCCACCCTGATCTGCGGCCGCCTGCTGCGCCGTCTGCTGCTGGGCGGCCGGCTCACCGATTGCCGCCCGCTGGCCGACACCTTCGTCGCCGACAACCCGCGCTTCCGCTTTCACCCTTACCCGGGGCGAGCCAGCGGCTACGTGGTGGACACCATGCAGACCGTGCTGCATTTCACCTTCAGCGAACCGGACTTCGAGCGGGCGCTGATCGGCGCGGTCAATCGGGGCGACGACGCCGACACCACGGCGGCCCTGATCGGCATGTTGCACGGCGCCCAATGCGGCGCCACCGCCCTTCCCCGCCAATGGCTGGACCGGCTCGACAGCACGATTGCCGCCGCCATCGTCGCCCAGACCGGCGCCCTGCTGACCCTCTCCGCCCGCACGCGGCACGAATTGCCAAGGAGGCTTGCATGACCCACGTGGTGTTCTACGAAAAACCCGGCTGCGGCGGCAACGCGCGCCAGAAGGCCTGGCTGGAATCGGCCGGACACACCCTGGAAGTGCGCAGCCTGCTCGCCTGGCCGTGGACGGCCGACAGCCTGCGCCGCTTTCTCGACCCCTTGCCGGTGGCCGACTGGTTCAACCGCGCCGCACCGCGGGTCAAATCGGGAGAGGTGATTCCGGAGGCGCTCGACCGGGACGAGGCGCTGGCGCTGCTGCTGGCCGAACCGCTGCTGATCCGCCGCCCGCTGATGGAAGCCGCCGGACAGCGGATGGTGGGCTTCGACCCGACGGC
>CALMXT010000030.1 GCA_937871125.1 uncultured Zoogloea sp.
ACTTTCTGCAATCTGTAATGGAAAAACCTGCCAAGCCCCGCGTGGTCAAGTGTCCGAGCTGCGGCACCGGCGTCGAATGGGGGCCGCAAAGCCCTCATCGTCCGTTCTGCTCCGAGCGCTGCCGTCTGATCGACCTTGGCGCCTGGGCGTCCGATCAATACCGGGTGGCCGGTGAAACGCCCCTCGACAACGAAAGCGATCCGTTGGCCTCCGGGCTCCATTGATTTCACCGGATTTTCGCCAATCAGCGCCTTGCCGCATCTGACGGCCCGGCGCTTTTTTGTTTTTCAGTCCTTCCAGACGGCGCGGATCGCCGCGATGCCGTGGGCGCCGGCGGCTTTTGCGTCGCAGAGATCGTCAGCGCCGAGTCCGCCCAGCGCGAAGACCGGCATCGGCAGTCTGGCTGCCATTTCGGCGAAGGCTTTCCAGCCTAACGCGGTCCGTTCCGGATGGCTCGGTGTCGTCTTGACGGCGCCGAGCAGTGCGTAATCGAGCCCAAGGGCTGCGGCGCGTTCCAGTTCGGCGCGGGTGTGGCAGGAGGCGCCGACCCACTCGAAAGCGGGCCGCACATCCAGTTCGGCCAGCCGGCTGGCCGGCAGGTGCAGGCCGTCGGCCCCGATGCGTCGGGCGAGGGCTGCGTCGTCATTGACCAGCACGAGTGCGCCGGCTTGGCGACAGCGGTCGGCGACGGCCTGGGCAAAGGTTTCCCGCTCGGCGCTGGCGAGGCCGGGTTCGCGGATCTGCACGAGGCGCAGTCCGCCGGCCAGGGCGGCGTCGAGGCGGGCCAGCTGGTGGGGCACAGCGCCGATCTCGCCGGCGTGGGTGATGCCCATCGTGCGCGGCAGGCACAGCGCCTTGAGGACAGGACCGTTGGCCGGCAGCATCGGAGCGACGCTCATCGCGTCGGCGTGCTGCCAGCTCAGCGCGGCGTGTACGCGGTCGTGGAGTTCGCCTTCCCAGTCCGGCACCTCGAAAAAGTGCAGGCTGACGTGGGCGTGTTCATAGACGTGCTCGCGGGTGATCCACGGCCACGCAACTTTCACACGGATGCCGAGTTCTTCGTCGAGTTCGCGGATCAGCGCGTCGCGGGGGCTTTCTCCGGCTTCGACTTTGCCGCCGGGGAATTCCCAGTAGCCGGGATAGAAGGTGTCGGCTGCGCGTTGGCCGAGGAGGACGCTTCCGTCGGGCCGGGTTATCACCGCGGCGGCGACGTGGACGATCTTGCGGTTCGGTGCGTTCATGCTTCGAAGCGTCCGGCGTAGTCGCGGGCAAATTGCCAGGCCACCCGGCCGCTGCGCGAGCCGCGTAGCAGCGCCCACTGGAGCGCCTCGCCACGGGCGCCGGCGACGGCGTCCGGCGGCACGCCGAATTCGCCCAGCCAGTGATTCACCACGGCCAGATATTCGTCCTGACTGAAGGGATAGAACGAAATCCATAGCCCGAAGCGCTCGGAGAGGGAGATCTTTTCCTCGACCGCTTCGGCCGGATGTACTTCGCCGTCCTTGTGTTTGGTGGCGGCGTTTTCGGAGAAATACTCGGGCATCAGGTGGCGGCGGTTGGAGGTGGCGTAGATCAGCACGTTGTCCGGCACCGCCGCCAGCGAGCCGTCGAGCACGCTTTTGAGCGCCTTGTAGGCGGGCTCGCCGTCTTCGAAGGAGAGGTCGTCGGTGAACAGGATGAAGCGCTCCGGGCGGCCTTCGAGCAGGGCGACGATATCGGGCAGATCGACCAGATCGTCCTTGTCCACTTCGATCAGGCGCAGGCCGGCGTCGGCGAATTCGTTGAGCAGGGCTTTGACCAGCGACGATTTGCCGGTGCCGCGGGCGCCCGTCAGGAGCACGTTGTTGGCGCGTTTGCCGGCCAGGAACTGACGGGTGTTGGAGACGATGCGGTCCTTCTTCTCTTCGATGTCCTGCAGGTCGTCGAGGCGTATCCGATGCGGGTTCGGCACCGGCACCAGAGCGGTGGCATTGTTGCGGCGGCGCCAACGGAAGGCGGTGGCGGCGTTCCAGTCGGGGGCGGCAGCTTCGGCCGGAAGGAAGCGTTCGAGGCGTTCGAGCAGGCGCTCGGCGCGGGTCAGAAACTGGTTCAGGTCAGTCATCGGGGGAATCATCCGTGTCGTTTTTGTTCGGGCTGCGCAGCGCCAGGGCGACGATGGCAAGCAGGACGGCGACAAGGCCGAGTTCGAGGCCGATCAGCCACATGGAAGCGTCCTTTGCAGGCCCGGTCGGGCGAGCCGGTGGTTATACTCGGGCGGGTAACGATTGCAAGCCGCGAGTGTACCCCATCCATGTTCCGCCTCTTTTCGTGTTCCGTTTTTCACCCATCACGCCTTTCCCTCGTTGTGTCGGCGCTGCTTCTCGCCGCCTGCGCCAGTGCGCCGCGACCGGTGAGCGAGCCCGCGTGCGCCACCTGCAAGCCGGCTGCGCCGACGGTTCCGGCGGCGTCCGCACCGGCTCCGTCAGGCGGGGCGCCGGCGCCCCAGGCCTTGGCCCGGCCGTTGCAGCCGGCGAGTTGGGCCGATTTGCCCGGCTGGGGCGCCGACGCCTCCGACGAGGCGTGGCCGGCCTTCCTCGCCTCTTGCCGGGCCTTGTCCCGGCAGGCTGTCTGGCAGCCCGTCTGCGAGGCGGCGCGGGGTCTGGGCGAGCGTCCGGGGGCGTCCGCCGCGCGGGGCTTCTTCGAATCGCGTTTCATGCCGTGGCGGGTGGTCAATCCCGACGGCAGTCGCGAAGGTCTGGTCACCGGCTATTACGAGCCGCTGATCAAGGGCAGTCGAAGCCGCTCGAAGACGTATCCGTGGCCGGTGCTGGGGGTGCCGGACGATCTGCTCGGCATCGACCTGGGCGATGTCTTTCCGGAGCTCAAGGGCCAGCGCTTGCGTGGCCGCTTGGTTGGGCACAAGGTGGTGCCCTACTACTCGCGGGCGGAAGTGGCGCGTCTTTCGGACAAATTTGCCGGCAAGGCGATTCTCTATGCCGAAGATGCGGTGGAGCTGTTCTTCCTGCAGGTGCAGGGCTCGGGGCGGGTGCAGATGCCGGATGGCAGCGTGGTGCGTCTGGCCTATGCCGACACCAACGGCCATCCTTATCAGTCGATCGGCCGCTGGCTGGCGGACAAGGGCGAACTGCGCCTCGATCAGGCTTCGATGGAGGGCATCAAGAGTTGGGCGCGGGCCAACCCCGGCCGGCTGCAGGAGATGCTCAACGCCAACCCGAGCTACATCTTTTTCCGGGAGGTTCCGAATTCCGCCGGCGGACCGGTCGGGGCCATTGGCCAGCCGCTCACCGAGGGGCGGAGCATGGCCGTCGATCCGCGCAGCATTCCGCTCGGTGCGCCGGTTTTCCTGGCGACCACCCATCCCAACAGCGCCCAGCCCCTGCGTCGTCTGATGCTGGCCCAGGATACCGGCAGCGCGATCAAGGGCGGCGTGCGGGGCGATTTTTACTGGGGCTTCGGCGCTGAGGCGGGTGCGCTGGCCGGCAGGATGCGCCAGAAAGGCGAGATGTGGGTGTTGTGGCCGCGGGATCAGGTCCCGCGTTAGTTTCGATGTGCCTAATCGTAATTTTGTAATAAGATTTTCGTAAATTCATGGTTTGCTCGCAGGGTGACTGGCGTTACCGTGCGAAGCTCGTGTCATTGCTTTTTTGACGCCACCGTCCAGTGTTGCCGGAGACCATCGTGCCCCTTACCGAACTCGTCCATTACTTCAACAAGCGCAACCGTCTGGCCCGCGGGGCGAGTGACGAGGAGGGCTTCGGGATCGTCGATGGACGGGTGCAGGTGCGTTTCGGCGGCCGCGTTTTCGGGACATTGTTCCAACCGGTGGTCGAGCGTGCCAGCGGTCAGGCCATCGGCCACGAGGCGCACTTGCAGGTGCTGGAGGGCGAAGGGCAGGGTTTGCCGGCCCAGACTTTATTCCTCGATGCCTGCGACGACGACGAGCTGGTGCACCTCGATCGTGTGGCGCGCACGCTGCACGCGCTCAATTTTTTGTTGGAGCGGGAGCAGCGCGGCGGTTTTCTAAGCCTCAACGTTCACCCCCAATTGATCCGCACGGTGCGCGATCATCATGGGCATGTGTTCGAGGCGGTGTTGTCGCGCTGCGGCTTGACGCCGGACCGTGTCGTGCTGGAGGTGACCGATGACGGTTTCGAGAGCCTGCCGCGGCTGGCCGGTGCGATTGCCGAATATCGGGAGCGGGGCTACCGCATCGCCATCGATAATTTCGGTCGCCACAGCTGCGATCTGGATCGCCTCGAAGCGCTGGCGCCGGATATCGTCAAGCTGGATCGCAGCTTGATCGGCCATGCGGGCCACCTCAGCCTGGCCAAGCGGGTGATGACGGAGATGAGCGCCGAAATACATCGTCTGGGCTTTCAGGTTGTCAGCCAGTGCATCGAAAATCCGCTGCAAATCCAGGTGGCGGGAGATGCCGGTGCCGATTGGCTCCAAGGACATCTGATCGGCCGGCCGGCGCAGCATTGTCTGCCCATCGTCAGTCCGCGCCGTCCGAGCGCGGCAGCCTGAGGCGGCGTGCGCTGAAGGCGCTGACGCCCCATGAAAACGCCCGCATCGCGCGGGCGTTTGTGTTTTTGGCAGGGGCTCCGCCTTGGTTTATTTGCTGCCGGAAACCTGATTCATGGCTTGGTCGAGCTGGGCGAGGGGGACGGCGCCGGGAAGGCGGTTGCCGTCGGCGGTGAAGATGGTCGGCGTGCCGCTGATCTTGAGCTTGTGGCCGAGGGCGACGTTCTTGTCGACGGTGCTGCTGTCGCAACCAGTCGCCGCCGCTGCGGGCGCCTTGCCGGCGATCATCCAGTCGTTCCAGGCGCCGGCGCGATCCTTGGCACACCAGATGTTCTTCGATTTTTCGGTGGAATCGGGGCTGAGGATGGGATACAGGAAGGTGTAGATCGTGGCGTCCTTCAGGTTCTGCATTTCCTTGGCGAGGCGCTTGCAGTAGCCGCAATTCGGGTCTTCGAAGGTGGCAATGACGCGTTTGCCGTTGCCGCGCACCTGCTTGATGGCCTGGTCCAAGGGCAGGGTGGAGAAGTCGATCTTCATCAGTTGGGCCATGCGCGCCTGGGTGACGTTCTTGCGCGTTTTGGCATCGATCACGCTTCCGTCGATGATGAAGCTGACGGCGCCGTCGGTGTAGAGGAGTTCGCCCGACTTGAGCACTACTTCGTAGAGCCCGCCATAGGGGGTTTTCTTGACGCTGTCGACAGCCGGGGCGTTGAGGAAGTTTTCGAGGTTTTTCTTGACCGTGCCTTCATCGGCGGCATGGGCGACGCCCGCTGCGAGAAGTAGGGTGGCGAGCAGCGAACGTACAAAGGGGAATTTCATCCGGAATCTCCAGGGTGCAGCGGATTCAAAAAAGGGTGGAGCTGGGTTCAGAAGCGGCCCGCGATGGCGTAGCGGACCAGCGCGTTACGTAGGACCGGCAGCTTGTTGGTGAGGTTCAGTCCGAGGTTGCGCAGGCCGGACAGCAGCGGGTCGGCGGGCTTGAACAGACGGTTGAGGCCGTGGGTGGTGTATTGCAGCAGCGCGGTTTCCTCGGCGCGGGCGCGGGCGTAGGCGCGCAGCACCGGCAATTCGCCGGGGTCGCGCCAGGCCGGCAGCGCGGCGAGCTGTTCAGCCAGAACGCGGGCGTCCTGGTAGCCGAGGTTGATGCCGTGGCCGGATAGCGGGTGGATGGCGTGGGCAGCGTCGCCGATGAGCGCGAGGCGCGCTTGTACGGCGGTGTCGACGCGCATCAGGCGCAGTGGGAAAGCGGCCGCCGGAGTGACGAGTTCGAGGGCGCCGAGACGATGCCCGCCGGCTGCGGCTACCTTGGCACACAGGGCTTCCGGCGAGAGGGCGACGAGTTCGTCGGCGATGGCGTCGGGAGCGGACCAGACCATCGACATGTGCTGCTCGGGCAAGGGCAGGTAGGCGAGCACGCCGTCCGGGCGGAACCACTGGAAGGCGGTGTTGCGGTGGGCCTTTTCGCAGCGGAAATTGGCGACCACGCCTTTCTCGTCGTAGGGCGTGTTGCGTGCGCCGATGCCGGCGGCTTGGCGCACCCAGGAGTCGCGACCGTCGGCGGCGACGACGAGACGTGCTTCGATGCGCCGGCCGTCGGTCAGGGTGAGGCGGGCGGCAGCGTCGTCGATGGATAGCGCGGCCGGCGACGCCGGGCAGATCAGGGTGACGTTGTGCTGCCGCTTGACCGTTTCCCAGAGCTCTTGCTGCATCAGGCTGGATTCGAGGATCCAGGCGAGTTCGCGCAGGCCGCTGTCGTAGGCCGAAAAGTCCAGCCGTCCGCCGGCGTCGCCATGGATTTCCATGTCGTAAACCGGGGCCATGCGGGTGGGGTCGAGATGCTGCCAGATGCCGATGGCGGACAGGAAGTCCGCGTTGGTCGGGCTGATCGCGTAGATGCGTGGATCCCAGCCGGCCGGGCGGGAAGGCGGGCGGGCTTCGACGATTCCGATCTTGAGGGTGCTGCCGCGCAACGCGGCGGCGAGTGCGGCGCCGGCAAGCCCGGCCCCGACGATGAGTACATCGAATTTCATGGGTGATCTCCTGCGCCGGGATTGTGCCGGACGGCGCAGGGGAAGTCACCCGCGGCGGGCTGGCACCTCAGCGTTGCGGGGGTGGGGGCGGGTAGTAATGGGGTACGCCGTTGCCGGGTGTCGATGCCGGTTGGCGGTATGCGCCGTAGCCGCCGTAGCCCGGCAACTGATTGCCCTTGGCGTACATGCATTGTTGGTAGGCGATGTCGTAGCGCTGCTGGGCGTCGTAACCGGCGTAGCTGGCTTGGGAACTGCCGCTGGCCGTGCCGGCGACCATCCCGATGGCCGCTCCGGTGGCGGCGCCCCGGTTGCCGCCCGCGAGGGCGCCGGCGGCGGCTCCGATGGCCGTACCGACGGCTGCGCCGCCGATCATGTTTTGGGCGGCCACGTCGCGGGGGGCGATTCCGATGGATTGATCGGCGAAGTTGCGGCACTGCCGATCTTCCATCACGAAGAGGTCGAGCGGCTTACCGACCGCCGGCATCACCGCCACCCGGGGGCCGGTCGGCAGGCTGGCGCAGCCGGCGATGAGGGTGACGCTAAGGGCCGCGAGGCAGGTTTTGAGCGGAGTGGCGGGAAACCCGATCGGCGTTTTCATGGCTTGCTTGCTCCTTCGGTTTTCGGGGTCGGTGCCGCGGGTACGGGGCGCCAGCTTTCAGGACAGCGCTGGACATAAGGGTAGTAGCCCTTGGCGCTGTCGCAGTAGTACCAGTTTTGCCCCTCGGCCGGAGCCGGCTGGGTGTTGCCCGGCGGTGCGGCGGGCACGCTGCGCCAGCCTTCGGCGCAGCTTTGAACGTAGGGGTAGTAGGCTTGGGCGCTGTCGCAGTAATACCAACTCTGCGGGCTTGGCGGCAGATCGGGCAGCGGGGTCGGTAGGGGCTGCACCACCGGCTGCGGATAGGAGTACAGCGGCGGGTAAAGCAGCAAGGGGGCGCCGACGATCCACCACCCGTTCCAGTGTCCGCCTCCGTGGCCGTGATTCCAGACATGGGGCGCCGGTGCATGGAATCTGCCTCCGTGGCCCGGAAATCCGCGGTCGGCGCTGGCGGGGTATGTGGTGAGGGCGCCCGCCGTGACGAGGGCGGCGAGCAGAGCGTGCCGGGCGAGTCGGGCTTTCATCGCGACGAACTCCTGTCGGTAGGGTTTTCATTGCAGCACTGCGGCTGCGGCAAGGTAAGTGGCAGATGTTCTGACTCGTAACCGGATGCGACCGCAGGCGCGTCAGGACAATTTTGCTTACACGCCGGTCTCGTCGCGACTTGCCTTGGGGGGAGGCAGCGGCTGAAACCGAACGGCAAGAGGAAGACAATACCGCTTTACTGCGTTTTGGAGCGTTCTGGATGTCCGATCGCAAGCCCTGGGCGCACGTCCTGTTTTCGATTCAGGCGTCGGGCGGCGTGGCGGGAAAGGCGCCTTCTGTTCGCACCTTGAATACGGGATTGAAGGCGTGCTGGCGCGGGTGGCCGGATCTTGTGCGCTCGATTGAGGGTGGGTGTCGGTGCGGCGAAGCGGCTATACTGCGCGCCGGGAAGTTCGCCAGGCAATCGCGGAGCGTTCGCGCATCGAGGAAAGTCCGGGCCCCATAGAGCAGGATGCCGGCTAACGG
>CALMXT010000031.1 GCA_937871125.1 uncultured Zoogloea sp.
TCCCGGGACTGGTCCAGCACGGTAGGCGTCGCGGCGCTTGTCGGCCGGTTGCGGATCAGCCGCGAGTAAAGATAGAAGGCCGCGTAGCTGCCGCCCGACACCGACGACACCGCATCCGACTGCCAGAACAGCGTGTCCGAATAACGCGTGCGGTCGGCGCTCAAGGCCAGCGGCGTGGTGACCGCCGCACTCAATACGCCCAGGGCAAACGACGACGCCTTGGTGCCGCCGCCGGCCAGGGTGATGGCGATCCGGCGATCCGTCTGTCCGGCCGCGGGCTGCGGAATCGCCGGCCGGCAGGCCAGATCCTCCCGACCGGGAGGCGTCTGGCGTTCGGCATGGACCGGAATGGAAAGCAGCACGACGGCGCCACAGACCAGACGGGCGAATACAGGATGTTTCATGGCCGGTCTCCCGAGAGGCCCGGTGGGCAACATTGCCAACCGGGTAGCCAGCAATAAAATTGGCATACTCCCGTAATCTAGACCATGAATCCGCTGCCCGCGGCCTTAATGCTCCTTGCCATCCACCCGCGGCGCAACCAGGCGTGGCAGCAGACGGGCGCCGAGAATCGCGAAACACAGGAACCAACAGCCGGCCGCAATATGCACCCAGCGGCCATAGGCCGCCGGCATCAGTTGGGGCAGCACGATGCGCACCACCAGCGCCGCCAGCATGATCCAGATCAGCAGCTTGTCGCCGGCGTCGAAAACCACCTTGCGGCCGGTGTGGCCCTTGGAGATGCGCACCAGCATCGGCGGAACGATCAGCCCCATCACCCCGAAGGTGAACAGATGCACCGACACGCTACCGACCCAAACCGGCGCCCAGCGCAGGTTGGCCAGTTCGACGAGCAACTGGGCAAGGATCGCGAGATAGCCGAAATACATCACTGCCAGCTCAATACGCGTCATGGCGAGCCAGGGCTTCCAGCCGGCAAAACGCACCAGCAGCAACACCGCGCACAGCAGAAGCAAGCCTTCCGCCAGCCAGGCCGGCATCCAGGCCTGGAACACCAGGGTCAGCGCCGACAGCTTGATCGCCCCGTCAAGACGCGGGTCGCGCCACAGCTCGGCCTGGAAAACGCCTTTCATGAACTGGGTCAGGGTGCGTTCGAGCATCACCAGAAAGGCCAGTCGAAAGAGCCCGATGGCCATCGTCACCCCCGCCGAAAAATGCTCGGCGTCGAGGATCAGCAGCTTGGCCGCCAGAAAGGCCGGCAGCACGAAGAGGAAGAAATAGTTGTCGCGGAAGCTGTCCTGCTTGCGGTAGCGCAGCAGCGTCCACAGCAGCATGGCGACGATGCCGCCGAGAAAGGCCAGATTGGAGAACCAGAACAAGGCCGCCGGCCAGCTGCCGCCGAAGGCCATGCCGACCCGCTCCAGCCCCCACGCCGCCACCAGCCCGACCAGGGCCGGACCGTGATAGCCGCGCACCTGCACCCAGTTTTTGGTGGCGGTAAGCAGAAATCCGCCGATCACCGCCCAGCCGAAACCGAAGAACATTTCGTGGGCATGCCACTGCAGCGGCGAGAAACGCCCCGCCGGCGCGGGCAACACGCCCGTAAACATCAGCGCCCACAACACCGGCAGGCTCAGACCGGACAGACAGGCAAGCAGGAAGAAGGGGCGAAAGCCGACGAGCCAGATGGGATGGGCGGAGAATTTCATGGGTGTTCCGGGCAATCTGAAACGGCACGCCGACCCGATTGTCGACGCCCGACCGACCCTACCCCGCCCCGTCCGCCTATGCCTTGATCGGGAACAGGCCGGCGCTCAGCCCGGCCGCTCGCCCGGAAGCGCTTCAGTCGCGATTCCCGTGACCGTGTCCGCCGCCGTGCTCGCCCCGGTCGCCACCCCGCCCGCCGCGATCCCCACGGTCCTCAAAGCGCTGCTCGCGGCGATCCTGACGGTCGTCGAAGCGCTGCTCGCGATGGTCGCGACGGTCCTCGAAGCGTTGTTCCCGGCGATCCCGGCGGTCGTCGAAACGCGGTTCCCGACGCTCTTCGTACCGTTCGACCCGCGGGGGCGGAGCGGGATGGTAGTCGGGGCCGGAGCGGTAGCGCGGCGCGTAGACATTGCGATACCAGTTGTCCTGCACAAAATAGACCGGATAACCGCAGGCGTTGTAGCGAGCGCAATGCTTGCGCCAGTTTTTGGCGTGGCCCGGCGGCACGCGCAGGTAGAGCGGCTCGCGTCCGCCGCCCGGCTGGATCACGACCGGCTGCGGATACATCAGCACCGGCCGGGGAAAATTGCCGATGTCGATACGCCCGTAGAAATGCGGGTCGCCGATGTTGATCGACACGCCGACATCGGCCGCCATCGCGCCCTGGGCCATGACGCCAAACAGCGCAACACAAAGAATTCGCTTCATTGAAAACACCTCTCGTTCCTCACCGGCCGACAAACGTATCGGCGCGCCGCAATGACGATACCACCCGCCCACGTAGCCGGACGCGACGCCCGACACGCTCGATCGACTCGCGGCATTCTGGCGGGGCGGATCGATTGCGGCTGTAAGCAAGCGTAAGCAATTGCGTGCGGCTACGGCCTAGCGTCCGCCGCCGGTGCTGAAAACGGCCACCCGGTTGCGACCGCCGTGCTTGGCGTCGTACATCGCGCTGTCGGCATGGAGCAGCAGGCCCACATCGTCGGTGCCGTGCTCGGGGAAGACGGCAATGCCGATGCTCGACGACACCTCGAGGGTGAGGCCCGCGATCAGGAAGGGCTCGCCGAGCGCCACGCGGATCTTCTCGGCCACCCGCGCGGCGTCGGCCACCGATTCGATGTCGGGCAACAGCACGACGAATTCGTCGCCGCCGAAACGCCCGACGGTATCCGACTCGCGCACGCATTGGCGCATCCGCGCCGCGGCCTGGCGCAGCAACTGATCGCCCACCGCGTGGCCGTGGATGTCGTTCACCGGCTTGAAGCGGTCGAGGTCGATATACAGCAGCGCAACCCGGTGAAGATTGCGGCGGGCGGCGGTGAGCGCCTGCCTCAGACGGTCGGTGACAAGCGCCCGGTTGGGAAGATCGGTGAGCATGTCGTGCTCGGCCATGTAGGCAATGCGCGCCTGACTGGCGCGACGCTCGGAGATGTCGCGGCTGACCCCGTGCAACTCGATCCGGCCGGTGCGGAGATTGCGGCAGTAGGTGGTGACCATTTCGACCCATACGCTGCTGCCGTCCTTGCACGGCAATTCGGCTTCGTCGGTGTAGAAGCACGGCGCCCCCGCCGGATCGTCGAGAAAGGCCTCGACGCGCTGTCGCACGATGCTCCGCACGACATCCATGTCCTCGGGCCGGAACATGCCCTCGATCGACGTGCCTGCAATTTCCTCGGGCGTATAGCCGCGCAGGCGCTCCACGGACGGGCTGATATAGATGAACCTGAGCGTGTCGGTATCCACCGTCCACACCACGTCCTTCATCGTTTCGGTGAGGAGACGGTATTTTTCTTCGCTGGCCTGCAACTTCATGGCTGCCTGCCGGGCCTCGTCGACACTGCGATGCAGACGCCGGTTGATGCGGTGGATGTAGCCGGCCAGGACGCTGACCAGAGCGATCAGCACCAGCGCCGCAACAAGATAACTGCGCAAGCCTTTGAGATCCGCGTCGAGCTTGGCGTTGGTCAGCGGTGCATACAGCAGGCCGCGAAAGTCGAAACCGTCCGGCAACATGCCGATGTCGGCGTAGGTCGAGGCGATGTGCTGCCAGCGATCGACGCTCATGTAGCCGATATCCACGAGGTCCGAGCGGATCAGCGGAAGCATCTGGCGGGCTTCGAAAAGGTAGAAATCCAGCGAGTGGGTGCTGGAGTAGCGCGCATGGATCAGGGCCGCGACTTCCTCGGGATGATCGATCGCATAACGCCATCCGCGCAGGCTCGCCTCGCGAAAGGCACGCACCAGCTCGGGGTTGCGCCTGAGCTGGTCTTCGGACGTGAACAGGTTGTCGCCGTAAAAGTCGATGCCCGCCGAACGCGGGGAGAACACCCTGTAGTCGACGCCCGCCTCATCGAGAAAATACGACTCGTGGGATAGATAGGCGGAGATCGCGTCGACCTTGCCGTCGATCAGCGCCTGCGGGCTGAAGCTGTGCTCGACCCGTTGCAGGCGGTCGATCGGAATCCGCTCGCGACGCAGGTAGGCCAGCAACTCGTCGGCCCCCGGCTCGATCATCACCCGCTTGCCAACCAGATCGTGGATCGACTGCACCGCCGAATTGCGGCGAGCGATATACACCAGGGGCGAATGCTGGAAGATCGCGGCCAGCACCACCACCGGCTGCCCATCGCGGCGGGCGATCAGCAAACCATTGGTGCCGACACCGAAATCCGCCTTGCCGGAAACCACCTCCCGCACCACGTCGAGCCCCGGAGAGGCCTCTTCGAAACGCACATCCAGGCCAGCGTCCCGGTAATACCCCTGAGCCTCGGCCGCGTAGTAGCCCGCGAACTGGAAACCGTGGGTCCACCTGAACTGCAGGGTGACCGGCGTGCCGGCCAGCAGCGGCAGCGCAAAAACAAAAAGCAGGCCGCTCACCGTAGCTTTCAGTACGGCACCGCACCGGGCAGCTTTCAATATCCGGCGGATCGACGGCATTGAGAAAAATCCTGCTGTTAAGCGGTCAGTATAGCCAGCGCCTCCAGGGGCACGGGGCACCACCTGCCCGACGGACGATATTCCCGACCGCCGGTAGGTGGCGAATCACGATTTTCTTGACGCCGATACGCCATCCGGCAGTTAAGCTCGCTGCCGGATCCAAGCCATACACGGACACACGACAGATACCGGAGACAGTCCCCCATGCCCCCCAGCTTCAAGCCGACAGCCCTTGCCGCCGCCCTCGCCGCCCTCGCTGCAACCCCGGCCGGCGCCGCCGATACCGATCCGGCTCCGCTGACCCTCAATCCGGTGGTGGTCACCGGCAGCCGCGCAGAAGCGGCCAGCTTCGACATGCCGGCCGCCATCGACGTTCTCGACCGGACCCAGATCACCGCCGGCCAACCCCGCGTGAATGCCTCCGAAGCCCTCGTCGCCGTACCCGGCGTGATCGCCAACAACCGTCAGAACTACGCCCAGGACCTGCAGATCTCGACCCGCGGCTTCGGCGCCCGCTCGGCCTTCGGCGTGCGCGGCGTCAAGCTCGTCGCCGACGGCATCCCCGCCAGCACGCCCGACGGCCAAGGCCAGGCCGCCACCTTCAACCTCGACGTGGCCGAGCGCATGGAAGTGCTGCGCGGCCCCTATTCGGCCATCTACGGCAACCACTCGGGCGGCGTCATCCAGCTGTTCACCCGCGAACCCGAAGAGCGGCCCAGCGTCGAAGGCGGTTTTGCCGCCGGCAGCTACGGCACCACCAAGGCCGACCTCACCGCCCAGGGCAAGCTCGACGGCCTCGGCTACGTCATCAACGCCTCGCGCTTCTCCACCGACGGCTACCGCGAGCACAGCGCCGCCACCCGCGAACAGACCTTCGCCAAGATCACCGGCAAACCCGACGACGACAGCAAGCTCACCCTCGTCGTGAATGGCCTGTCGCAACACAACACGCAAGATCCGCTCGGCCTCAAGTGGGGCACCTACCAGAGCAACCCGCGCGGCGTCGAATCCGCCGCCATCACCTACAACACCCGCAAAAGCATCGACCACCTGCAAGGCGGCGTCGCCTACGAACGGCGTTTTGGCGCCGATCTGCTCCAGTTCTCGGCCTACGCCGGCCAGCGCAGCGTGATCCAGTATCAGTCGATCCCGAAAGCCACCCAGCTCGCCAACCCCGGCCACTCCGGCGGCATCATCGACTTCGACCGCAACTTCCACGGCATTGGCGCCCGCTACATCGCCGTGCGCGACGCCGGCGGCGGCAAGCTCACCACCACCGTCGGCATCGACTACGACAGCAGCACCGACCAGCGGAACGGCTACGAAAACTTCATCGGCACCGCACTCGGCGTGAAAGGCAAGCTGCGCCGCCGGGAAACCGACGCCGTCGACAGCCTCGACCCCTACATCCAGACCGAATGGGCGCGGGGCGACTGGGCCGTCACCGCCGGGCTGCGCCACAGTCAGGTCAAGTTCCGGGTTGCCGACGACTACATCACCGCCACCAACGGCGACGACAGCGGCAGCCGCAGCTACCGCCGCACCACCCCGATGCTCGGCGTCGTCTACAAGCTCGACCCGGCGGTGAATCTCTACGCCAGCGCCGCCCGCGGCTTTGAAACGCCGACCCTCAACGAAATGTTCTACGCCATCCCGCCTGCCAGCGGCTTCAACTTCGGTCTCAAGCCGTCCCGCAGCCAGCACTTCGAGCTGGGCGCCAAAGCCTTCGTCGGCACCACCAGCCGTCTCAACGTCGCGCTGTTCCAGATCGCCACCGAAGATGAACTGGTCGTCGCGGCCTCCGGCGACGGCCGCACCAGCTACCGCAACGCCGGCAAGACCCTGCGTCAGGGCGTCGAAGCCGCCTTCGACACCGCCTGGCAGCGCAACCTCACAAGCCGCTTCGCCGTCTCGCACCTGCGCGCGATCTACGACGAAGCCTTGAGCAGCAGCATCCCCGCCGGCAAAAACCTGCCGGGCATCCCTCGCACCACTTTCTTCGGCGATCTCGCCTGGAAGCCCCTGCCCGGCATCACCGCCGCCGCCGAGGCGATCTACCGCAGCCGGGTTTTCGTCGAGGACACCAACAATGCGGCCGGCGGCGACGCCAAGCGGCCAGCGCCGTCCTACGCCATCGCCAACCTGCGCCTCACCGCCGAACAGAGGAGCGGCCCGTGGCGTTTCACCGAGTTCGCCCGGATCGACAACCTTTTCGACCGCAAGTACATCGGCTCGGTGGTGGTCGGCGACGGCAACGATCGCTACTACGAACCGGCGCCGGGCCGGACCGGCATGGTGGGCGTCAATGCCCGCTACAACTTTTAAAGGCCGACCCGACGCGGCGCAGAGGCCACAGCCTATTAAGAAGGGGCAGCACCCGGAACCGTCGGCCGACGGTTCCGATCAGCCGAACAGTTCCGCCAGATCCACCGTGCTGCGCTTTCCGATGTCGCCACCGTGACTGCGCACCCAGCGGTCGGCGCGGGCGCGGCCGAGATCGCGCAACTCGTGGAGGAAAGCCCGCGTCGCGTTGAGCTTGCTGCCCCTGCCGGCGGTGGCCAGTTCCTTCGCCTCGATGACATGAAAGCGCAGGCCCATCAGCTTGCGTTCGAAGCGCCCCAAAGGCATCCAGCCAGCGCCAGCCTCGATGTAGCTGCGGGCATAGGCGATCATCCGCATCTCGCGCAGGAAGGTCGTCGAGAAGCCGAGTTCCGTGCTGCGCGTGGCGATATCGTCGGCACTGTGCGGCGCCTCCGGAATGCTCAGCGGATTGAGCAGCACCATCAGGATGTCCGGTGTCTCGCACTCGTACATCAGCGGGTAGATCGCCGGATTGGCCGTGAAACCTCCGTCCCAGTAAGCCTCGCCATCGATCTCGACGGCGTGATGGACGGTCGGCAGACAGGCCGACGCCAGCAGCGCCTCCTCGCTGAGTTCGCCGGTACGGAACAGCCGCACCTTGCCCGATTGCACCCGGGTCGCGGCAACGAAGATCTTGAGCTGGCAATCGCGCCGGATGCGTTCGAAATCGAACTGGGCACGCACCACGTCGCCCAGCGGATTGAGCTTGAAGGGATTGAGCTGATCCGGAGAAAAGAGCTTGGTCAGGCCCAGCATCATGCTCACCGGCCCCGGCAGCGCCCCGTCGCCGTTAGGATAGAGGCTCTGCAGCAGGTCCAGCTCGAAAGGCGTGCTGTCCGCCACCGCCTCCCAGAAGGCGGAGAGACTCTCCCGCGCGCCTTCCGGTCCGCCGACGGTCCAGCCCTGGGCCAGCGCCACCGCGTTCATCGCCCCGGCGCTGGTGCCGCTGATCCCGTCGAGCGGCCTGTTTTCTTCCAGCAGCCTGTCCAGCACACCCCAGGTGTAGGCGCCGTGCGCCCCGCCGCCCTGCAAGGCCAGGCTCAGCGGTGGCGCCGAAGCGCGTCCACCCGCTATACCGCCACGGCTCCACCAGCGTTTTCGCAACATCGCAAACTCCTTCGATCATTTCCGTACAGCACGATTGCTGCAGTGCACAATACATGAAGGATGGACGCAGGACCGTGTCGAAAGTTCGATTCCCCGGTCGGCCACAAAATGGATGCGGTGCCTTGGCGGCCCCGTCCGGCACTCAGCGCCCTACCCCGCCCCCCGCGTTCTTCGCCAGCAGCACCGCGGCAAGCAGCCGTCGCGCGAGGAGATCGTTGACGCTGCGGCGGGCGGCGAGGTGGGTGGCCTGGGCGGTGACGACGTTGAGGTAGCTCACCGTGCCGGCACGATACTGGTTGGTGGCGATGGTTTCGGCCTCGGCGGCCGCGGCGACCGCGGCGGTCTGTTCGACGATGGCCTCTTCGAGCAGACGGGCGGCTGCGAGATTGTCTTCGACTTCCTGGAAAGCGACCAGCACGGTCTGGCGATAAGTGGCGACCGCCTGCTCCCAGGTGGCGGCCGCCTGACCGACCGCGGCCTTCTTGGCACCGGCGTCGAAGAGCGTCGCGGCGAGGGTCGGGCCGAGAGACCAGTAACGGCTTGGCGTGGTGATCAGATCGGCGAGATCGGAACGCCGGAAGCCGGCCGACGCGCTGAGCCCCAGCACCGGAAAGCGCGCCGCCTCGGCCGCGCCGATGGCGGCATTGGCGGCGGCCACCCGACGTTCCGCCGCGGCGATGTCGGGCCGGCGCTCCAGCAGCGTCGAGGGCAGCGTGACCGGCACCGACGCCACCGGCAGCGGCGCGTCGATGCTGGCGATGGCAAAGCCGGCCGGCGCCTCGCCCACCAGCACCGCGATGGCGTGTTCGTACTGGCTGCGCGACAAGCTGGCATCGAGCGCCGAGGCGCGGGCGCTGCGCAGCGCGCTTTCGGCCTGGACCACGTCGGCCTTGCCCGCGACGCCGGCCGCGTAGCGATTTTGGGTGAGGCTCAGCGAGCGCTCGTAGGCGGCGACGGCCGCGTCGAGAAAGAACTTCTGGCGATCCGCGGCACGTAGCTGGAAGTAATTCTGGGCCAGGGTCGCGTGGGCCGACAGGCGGGCGGCGGCGAGGTCGGCATCGCTGGCCTCGACGCGCAGATCGGCGGCTTCCACGTTGCGGGCGATGCGTCCCCACACGTCCAGCTCCCAGCTGGCCGTGGCGCCGAGGCTGAAGCTGTTGGCCGGCGGCGCGCTGCCCGCCGACGCGGTGGACGCCGCAGTGGCCGAACGGGTGGCGCCGGCGGTGGCGTTGAATGTTGGAAACCACGACGCCCGTGCGCCGTCGGCCAGCGCCCGCGCCTGACGATACTGGGCTTCGGCGGCTCGCAGATTCTGGTTCGACACCTCGACCCGGGCCTGCAGCGCATTGAGCACGGGGTCGCCGAAGGCGGTCCACCAGGTGTCGGACGTCGCCGGGTCCTGGGGGCTGGCGGGCTTCCAGTCGCCGGCCTCCTTGAACGCCGCCGGCGCGTCGACCGTCGGGCGGACGTAGGCGGGGCCGACGGTGCAGCCGGCGAGCAGCAGGGCCGCAGCGGCTACGGCGGGCAAAACCTTCATCGGCATGGCCTTTCTTGCAGATTCGTTCATCACTGGACGCCCTCCGGCGCGGGGCTCGTCCCCGCAAGCTCGTCGTCGATCCGCGCGACCGGCTTGCGGCGCAGCCTGTCCATCATCACGAACACCACCGGCGTGGTGTAGAGCGTGAGGATCTGGCTCAGGAACAGCCCGCCGACGATGGCGATGCCGAGAGGCTGACGCAGCTCGGCGCCGTCGCCGCTGCCGATGGCCAGCGGAATCGCCCCGAAGAGCGCCGCCAGCGTGGTCATCAAAATCGGCCGGAAGCGCAGCACGGCGGCGTGGTGGATGGCGTCGCGGGCATTTTCGCCCTCCCGGCGCATCCGCTCGATGGCCACGTCGATCATCATGATGGCGTTTTTCTTGACGATGCCGATCAGGAGGATCACGCCGATCATCGCGATCAGGCTGAATTCCATGTCCACCGCCATCAGCGCCAGCAAGGCGCCCACGCCGGCCGAGGGCAGCGTGGACAGGATGGTGACCGGGTGGATGAGGCTTTCGTAAAGAATGCCGAGGACGATGTAGATCGTCACCAGCGCGGCGAGGATCAACAGCGGCTGGGTGCTCATCGACTTCTGGAAGGCGCCGGCCGAGCCTTCGAAGCTGGTGCGGATGCCCACCGGCACGCCGATGCCGGCGAGCGCCCCGTTGATGGCGTCCGTCGCGGTGCCGATGGAACCGCCTTCCGGCAGCGCAAAACTGATCGTCGAGGCCGCCGAACCGCCCTGGTGACTCACCGACAGCGGCGCCAGCGTGGTTTCGAAATGGCTCACCGCCGACAGCGGCACGAGGCCGCCGGTGGGCGTGACCAGCGTGAGGCGCGACAGCGATTCCGGCCCCTGGAGGTAATCCGGCATGGCCTCCATCACCACCCGATACTGGTTGAGCGGGTTGTAGATGGTGGACACCTGACGCTGGCCGTAGGCGTCGTTGAGGGCCGTGGTCACCGCACGCATCGTGAGCCCCTGGCGGGCAACGGCGTCCCGATCGATCGCCAGCGTGGTCTGGGGGCCGCGGTCCTGCTGGTCGGTGGAAACGTCGGTGATCTCGTCGAGGCGGCTCATGGCATTGCGGATGCGCGGCTCCCACACCCGGAGTTCGTCGAGGCTGTCGGACTGCAGCGTGAACTGGAAGGCCGAGTTGCTGGAACGCCCGCCGATGCGGATGTCCTGCACCGGGCTGAGATAAAGGCTGGCGCCCGGCACGCGGGCGAGCTTCTTGCGCAATCGCCCCACCACCGCATCCGCCGACTCCTTGCGCTCGCGGATCGGCTTGAGGGTGATGAACATCGAACCGTAGTTGCGCTGGGAACCGCCGGTAAAGCCGGTGACGCTCTCCACCGCCGGATCGGCGCCGACGATAGCCAGGAAGCGATCCATCTTGCCCGTCATGGCCTGGAAGGAAATCGCCTGGTCCGCCTCGACGAAGCCCCGCAGACGGCCCGTGTCCTGCTGCGGAAAGAAGCCCTTGGGAATGGTGTTGTAGAGGTAAACATTGAAGCCGACGGTGGCCAGCAGCACCGCCAGCACCAGCCACGGACGGCCCAGCGCCCCGCCGAGGCTACGGCGATAGGCGCCCACCAGACGGTCGAGCGCACCGCCGGCGAGGCGGTCGAAGCGGCTGCGGGGTTTGCCGCCCTCGCCCTCCGGCGGATTTGGACGCAGGAGCCGCGCGCACATCATCGGCGTGGCCGTGAGCGAAATCACCATCGACACCAGGATCGCCGCCGACAGCGTGACCGCGAACTCCCGGAACAGCCGCCCGACGATGCCGCCCATCGCCAGGATCGGGATGAAGGCGGCGATCAGCGACAGGCTCATGGAGACCACCGTGAAGCCGATCTCCCGCGCGCCCTGGAGCGCCGCGCGGCGCGGCGACAGGCCGGCGTCGATGTGGCGGGAGATGTTCTCGAGCACCACGATGGCGTCGTCCACCACGAAGCCGGTGGCGATGGTCAGCGCCATCAGCGACAGGTTGTCGAGGCTGTAGCCGGCCAGATACATCACCGCAAAAGTGCCCACCAGCGACACCGGCACGACGATGCTGGGAATCACCGTGGCGCGCCAGTTGCGCAAAAACAGGAAAACCACCATCACCACCAGCGCCACCGAAATCGCCAGCGTGCGCTCGACCTCCCGCAGCGAACCGCGGATGGTCGGCGTGCGGTCCATCACCACGGTCAGGTCGATGGCCGGCGAAATGCTGGCGGAGAGACGCGGCAGCAGTTCGTTGACCCGATCCACCGTCTCGATGATGTTGGCGCCGGGCTGGCGGTTGATCATCAGCAGCACCGCCGGGCGGCCGTTGGCAACGCCATAGTTGCGGTCGTTCTCGACGCCGTTCCTCACCCGCGCCACGTCGGAGAGGCGCACCGCCGAGCCGTTCTTCCACGACACGATCAGCGGTTTGTAGTCGTCGGCCAGCCGCGCCTGATCGTTGGCGCCCACCTGCCACGCCGTTTCGCCGTCTTCCAGCACGCCCTTGGGCCGGTTGGCGTTGGTGCCGACGATGGCGGAGCGCACGTCGTCCAGGTTGATGCCGTTGGCGGCCAGGCGGTCCGGGTCGAGCTCCACGCGCACCGCCGGCAGCGAACTGCCGCCAATCGTCACCTGCCCGACCCCGTCCACCTGGGACAGGCGCTGGGCCAGCACCGTGGAGGCGGCGTCGTACATCTGGCCCTGGGACAAGGTGGCCGAGGTGAGCGCCAGAATCATGATCGGCGTATCGGCCGGGTTCACCTTGCGATAGGTCGGATTGCTCGGCAGGCTGGTCGGCAATTGGCTGCGCGCCGCGTTGATCGCCGCCTGCACCTCGCGGGCGGCACCGTCGATGCTGCGCGAAAGGTCGAACTGCAGGGTGACGCGGGTCGAGCCGAGGGTGGAATAGGAGGTCAGCTCCGTCACCCCGGCGATCTGCCCGAGAATGCGTTCCAGCGGCCCGGCCACCGTCGCCGCCATCACCTCCGGGCTCGCGCCCGGCAGGTTGGCGGAAACCGAAATCGTCGGATATTCCACCTGCGGCAAGGGCGCCACCGGCAGCAGACGAAAGGCGATCAAACCGGCCAGCGCCACCGCCAAGGTCAGCAGCGTGGTCGCCACCGGGCGGAAGATGAAAATGCGCGAGAGGTTCATGGGGTGCGCCCCTCGACGCCGGGCGAGCTTGGGCGATCAATGGCGGAGTCGCACCGATTTCCGGACATTGGCGTATCGTCGGCGGGGTCGCGCCCCTGCGAGCGACACGCCGACGATGGAAACGCGCCGGCACTCACGCTGCGCCCTCCCCCTTCACCCGCCGCGCGAGGCGGTCGAAGGCCAGATAGATCACCGGCGTGGTAAACAAGGTCAGGACCTGACTCACCAGCAGCCCGCCCACCAGGGTGATGCCCAGCGGCTGGCGCAACTCCGAGCCGACGCCCGAGCCGAGCATCAGCGGCAGCGCGCCCAGCAGCGCCGCCAGCGTCGTCATCAGGATCGGCCGGAAGCGCAGCAGGCAAGCCTGGAAGATCGCTTCGCGAGGGCCGAGACCTTCGTTGCGCTGCGCGTCGAGGGCGAAGTCGATCATCATGATGGCGTTTTTCTTGACGATGCCGATCAGGAGCACGATGCCGATGATGCCGACGATGCCCAGCTCGGTGCGCGCCACCAGCAGCGCCAGCAAGGCGCCGACACCGGCCGAGGGCAGGGTGGACAGGATGGTCACCGGGTGGATGTAGCTCTCGTAGAGCACGCCGA
>CALMXT010000032.1 GCA_937871125.1 uncultured Zoogloea sp.
CCAGCGCCCAGGCCGAGCGGGCCGGCAAGATCATCCGGCGGGTGCGCGAGTTCGTGAAGAAGAGCGAGCCGCGCCGCCATCCGGTGTCCCTCGCGGCGGTGGTGGACGACGCCATCGGTTTCGTCGAAATCGACGCCCGCCGCCACGGCGCGCATGTCGTCAGCCAGATTCCGGCCGATCTGCCGCCCGTTTTTGCCGATGCCGTGATGATCGAGCAGGTGGTGCTCAATCTGGTGAAGAACGGCATCGAGGCCATGCGCGACAAGCCGGCCGACGAGCGCGTCCTGATCGTTTCGGCGCGCCGCGTGGACAACAGTCAGGTGGAAGTGGCCGTCGCCGACCGCGGTCATGGCCTTTCCGACGAAGCGCTGGAAAAGCTCTTTTCGCCGTTCTACACCACCAAGGTCGAAGGGATGGGCATGGGGCTCAATATCTGCCGATCCATCGTCGAATTCCACGACGGACGTCTGTGGGTGGACGCGAACCCCGCCGGAGGATGTATCTTCCGCTTCACTTTGCCTCTGGAGACCGTCCGTGAAACCGCCAGCCTCGATGCCTGAACAGATCATCTATCTCGTGGATGACGACGAAGCCCTGCGCGACTCCCTCATCTGGCTGCTCGAATCCCAGGGCTTCAAGGTGGCGGCCTTCGCTTCGGCGGAGGACTTCCTGCGTGCCTGGCGACCGGAGTTCAACGGCTGCCTGCTTCTCGACGTGCGCATGCCCGGCATGAGCGGGCTGGAGCTGCATGAACGCCTGCGTGCCCAGTATTGCACGCTGCCGGTCATCTTCATCACCGGCCACGGCGATGTGCCGATGGCCGTGGCCGCGCTCAAGAAGGGCGCCGTCGATTTCATCGAAAAGCCCTTCAACGACATTGAACTGCTGCGCCTCGTCAGCCAGTGCCTCGTCAAGGAAGAAGAGAGCCGCAGCCGCCGCCGTCAGGATGCGGAGGTTTCGCGCCGTCTCGACCAGCTCACCCAGCGCGAACGGGAAGTGCTCGAACTGATCATCGCCGGCAAGCTCAACAAGCAGATCGCCGACGTGCTTGGCATCAGCATCAAGACCGTCGAGGTGCACCGCGCCCGGGTGATGGAAAAGATGGCCGCGCAGTCGCTGGCCGAGCTGGTACAGAACGTGATGGCCATCGAGGGCGGCGGGCGATTGACCTCCTGACGGGTTTTGTCCGGCTGCGGGCTTGTGTCGCCGCCGCAGAGATGCGACTTAAGTCGTGGTAGAATCTCGGGTTTTTCCTGAGGAGCAGCGGCATGACGGCTCGCATTATCGATGGCAACGCGCTTTCCGCGAAACTGCGCGGAGAACTCGCCGCGAAGGCGGCTGAACTGACCGCAAAAGGCACCCAGCCCTGCCTGGCCGTGATCCTCGTCGGTGGCGATCCGGCTTCGGCGGTTTACGTGCGCAACAAGGTGGCCGGCTGCGAGAAGGCCGGCATCAAGTCCCTCAAGTTCGAATACCCGCAGGACGCCGCTCCGGCCGAGGTGCTCGGCAAGATCGCCGAACTGAACGCCGATGCTTCGGTGCATGGCATCCTCGTCCAGCTTCCGCTGCCCCGGCATTTCGACGAAAAGCTGGTGCTCGAAGCCATTTCCGTCGAAAAGGACGTGGACGGCTTTCACGCCGAGAACGTCGGCCGGCTGTCGCAAGGTCAGGAAGCCTTCGTGCCGTGTACGCCCAATGGCGTGATGGAAATGCTCAAGAGCATCGACATGCCCCTGCGCGGCGCCGAGGCCGTGGTGATCGGCCGCTCCAACATCGTCGGCAAACCGATGGCGATGCTCCTCACCGCCGCCGGCGCCACCGTCACCGTGTGCCACTCGGGCACCCGCGACCTCAATTTCCACACCCGTCGCGCCGACATTCTGGTCGCTGCCATCGGCAAGCCGAAGTTCGTCACCGGCGACATGATCAAGCCCGGCGCCGTTGTCATCGACGTGGGCATCAACCGCCTGAGCGACGGGCCGAACGCGGGCAAACTGTGTGGCGATGTGGATTTCGACTCCGCCAAGGAAGTGGCCGGTGCGATCACGCCGGTGCCCGGCGGCGTCGGCCCCATGACCATCACCATGCTGCTCGCCAATACCGTCGAGTCCGCCACCCGCGCTGCCCGGAAGGCCTGAATCATGAGCGATCAACAACCCATCATCGGCATCGTCATGGGCTCCAATTCCGATTGGCCCACCATGCAGGCGGCGGCCAGGGTACTGAAGGATTTCGGCGTGCCCTTCGAGGCCCGCGTCGTTTCCGCCCATCGCACGCCCGACCTGATGTTCGAGTACGCCGAGGCGGCCCGCGGGCGCGGCCTGCGCGCGATCATCGCCGGTGCCGGCGGCGCCGCTCACCTGCCGGGCATGATCGCCGCCAAGACCACCGTGCCGGTGTTGGGTGTGCCGGTCCAGTCCAAGGCGCTGTCGGGCAAGGATTCGCTGTTGTCCATCGTGCAGATGCCGAAGGGCATTCCGGTTGCCACCTTCGCGATCGGCGAGGCGGGGGCGGCCAACGCCGGCCTTTTTGCCGTTTCGCTGCTGGCGGCGACCGACCCGGCCTTGGCCGCCAAACTCGACGCCTTCCGCGCCGAGCAGACGGCCAGCGTCTTGGCCATGAACCTCGACCCGGTCTGATTGCAGGATTGACGCAATGATTCTCCCGCCCGCCACCCTCGGCATGCTTGGCGGCGGCCAGCTCGGCCGCTTCTTTGTCGCCGCGGCCCACGAGATGGGCTACAAGGTCTGGGTGCTCGACCCCGATCCCCATAGCCCGGCCGGCCTCATCGCCGACCGTCACCTGCAGGCCCGCTACGACGATTTCGCGGCGCTGGATGCACTCGCCGACGGCTGTGCCGCGGTGACCACCGAGTTCGAAAACGTTCCGGCCGACACCCTCGACTACCTCGCCAAGTTCGCTCCGGTCCGCCCCGGCGCGGCGGCGGTGGCGGTGTGCCAGAACCGTATCGCCGAAAAGCGCTTCCTGCGCGACAACGGTTTGCCGCATGGTCCGTTTGCCGTCATTGCGTCCGAAGCCGATATCGCCGCGGCGGACGGCGGTCTTTTTCCGGCGATCCTCAAGGTGGCCCGTTTCGGCTACGACGGCAAGGGGCAGGCGCGGGTCGCCAACGCGGCCGAGGCGCTGCAGGCCTTCCGTCAGTTCAAGGGCGAACCCTGCGTGCTGGAACGCATGCTGACCCTCGACTACGAAGTCTCGGTGGTGCTGTCGCGCGACGAGAACGGCAAGGTCAAATGTTTTCCTACCGTCGAAAACCGCCACACCGGCGGCATTCTCGACGTTTCCATCGCGCCGGCCCGGGCGTCCGCCTGCCTGCGCGACTCGGCCCAGGAATACGCCGAACGGATCGCCGAGCGTCTCGGTTTCATCGGTACGCTGGCGGTTGAGTTCTTTGTCAGTCGCGGTGAGCTGGTGGTCAATGAAATGGCGCCGCGCCCGCACAACAGCGGTCACCACACCATCGACGCCTGCGTCACCAGTCAGTACGAACAGCAGGTGCGCGCCCTGTGCGGTCTGCCGCTCGGAGACGTGCGCCAGCACAGCGCTTCGGTGATGGTCAATCTGCTCGGCGAACTGTGGTTCGAAGGCGGCGATGCCCACGGCCGCTACCGCGAGCCCGACTGGTCGATCCTTCATGCCGTGCCCGGTCTGCGCCTGCATCTCTACGGCAAGCATCACGCCCGCCCCGGCCGCAAGATGGGGCATTTCACGGTGATCGGAGACGATCCCGCGGAGGTGCTTGCCAAGGCCTTGGCGGCCCGCAGCGCCATCGGCGTGCGCGATGACTAAGGCTCCGGCCATGAGCGACATTCAGCGCGCCGTTGCGCTGCTGCGGCAGGGCGAACTGGTCGCGCTGCCCACCGAAACCGTCTACGGTCTTGGCGCCGACGCCCTCAATCCGGATGCGGTGGCCAAGATCTTCGCCGCCAAGGGGCGACCGTCGGATCATCCGCTGATCGTCCATCTGGCCGATGCCGGGGAGCTCACCGTCTGGGCAAGGGACATTCCCCGAGAAGCCATCGCGCTGGCCCGCGCCTTCTGGCCCGGACCGCTGACCCTGATCCTCAAGAAGGAAGACGGTGTGCCCGACATCGTTACCGGCGGTCAGGATACGGTCGGCCTGCGGGTGCCCAGTCATCCCGTGGCACTCGAACTGCTGCGCGCCTTCGGTTCCGGTGTCGCGGCGCCGTCGGCGAACCGTTTCGGTCGCATCAGCCCGACGACCGCCGAGCACGTGCGTCAGGAGCTCGGCGACCGGGTGTCGCTGATTCTCGACGGCGGCCCTTGTCAGGTCGGTCTGGAGTCGACGATTCTCGATCTCTCCCGCGACGCACCGGTCATCCTGAGGCCCGGCGCAATCGGTGCGGACGACATCGCCCGCGTCATCGGCCGCCGTCCGCGCCTGCGCGGTGAGCTTGACGAGGCCAGCCCGGCGCCGCGCGTTTCCGGCGCCTTGGCGGCCCACTACGCTCCGCGCACGCCGCTGGAGCTTGTGGTCGGGAGCGCCCTTGCGGCGCACGTGCAGTCCGGCGATGCCGTGCTGGCCCGCATTCCCGCTCCGACCGATCTGCCGGCCGGCGTGCTCTGGATCGAAGCGCCCGCCGATCCGGCAAACTATGGTCACGATCTTTACGCCCGGCTGCGCAGTCTCGATGCGTCCGGCTGCGCCCGCCTTCTGGTCGAAGCGCCTCCATCGCAGCCCGAATGGGCTGCCGTCGCCGATCGTCTCGGCCGGGCCGCGGTCGGCTCCGGGGCCGACGAAGAAACCTGAAACGTCGGGATTGCAACAAGGGCTTTTCAGCTGAAAAAAGCCTCGCTATAATGCGCGGCTTACGTGGGCCGATAGCTCAGCTGGGAGAGCGCCGCGTT
>CALMXT010000033.1 GCA_937871125.1 uncultured Zoogloea sp.
GGCAGCTCAGAAACCATACCGGCCCCGTGCCCAGCGCTCCCGACCCCTTCACTGCCGAATAGGCAGCTCAGAAAAAGCGCGCCCAAAAAGAGTACGGCACGTTTTTCTTCACTGCCGAATAGGCAGCTCAGAAATCAAGCAGCGCCGCCGCAATGCTGCGCTTGCCCTTCACTGCCGAATAGGCAGCTCAGAAATGTCCGGCAGTTCATTTTCCCTGGGGTAGCTGCTTCACTGCCGAATAGGCAGCTCAGAAAAGGGGATGGCGGCAGTGAGCATGATTATTTCCCTTCACTGCCGAATAGGCAGCTCAGAAACAAATCGGCACGGCAGCGCACGGACGACAACTCTTCACTGCCGAATAGGCAGCTCAGAAAACTGGTTGGACGTCTGGCCGCATCCCGCTTTACTTCACTGCCGAATAGGCAGCTCAGAAACAAAAAGCGTGGCCGGGCTGGCTGCGTCGAAACTTCACTGCCGAATAGGCAGCTCAGAAAAACCCCATCGGGCGCCATTTTCAAACGGCGCACTTCACTGCCGAATAGGCAGCTCAGAAAACTCTTGCCAGCCGAGCGCGATGGCCGTCGTTCTTCACTGCCGAATAGGCAGCTCAGAAATGAAGAAGGGGAGCAAGGATGAAATTGCCTGGCTTCACTGCCGAATAGGCAGCTCAGAAAAGCACCGAGGCCATCACGTGGTCGGAGTCGCCCTTCACTGCCGAATAGGCAGCTCAGAAAATGGAAACCTGCTGACCGCGCCACTGGCCGAACTTCACTGCCGAATAGGCAGCTCAGAAATGCTTGGCCTTGCCGATGCCGATCAGCCAGGCCTTCACTGCCGAATAGGCAGCTCAGATAACTTCCGCGCCGACCGCATTCATGCCCTTTTTCTTCACTGCCGAATAGGCAGCTCAGAAATGAATGGCGACCCATCGCCGTGGAGTGAAATACTTCACTGCCGAATAGGCAGCTCAGAAAGGTATTGAGCTGGCCCTTGGCCGGCGCGTTGACTTCACTGCCGAATAGGCAGCTCAGAAATGCTCGCGCTTTGCGGCCGCACCGCGGTTGTTCTTCACTGCCGAATAGGCAGCTCAGAAATGATAGCCCAGGACGGAGAGCAGCCCGACATGCTTCACTGCCGAATAGGCAGCTCAGAAAACAGCGGTTTCTGCGCGCCTTCCAGATCGATCCTTCACTGCCGAATAGGCAGCTCAGAAACATCCGATCGGGCCAAACCCGATCAATAATTCCTTCACTGCCGAATAGGCAGCTCAGAAATTTCGCGGACGAACATTCCGTAGTCCAAAACACTTCACTGCCGAATAGGCAGCTCAGAAATGCGCCCACGACCCGGAGAACGACTCAAACCGCTTCACTGCCGAATAGGCAGCTCAGAAAACTGGCCGAGCCATGCCCATCGACCGCCGCACCTTCACTGCCGAATAGGCAGCTCAGAAAGGGGAGGCGCAACGAAATACTGGGATGTTTACCTTCACTGCCGAATAGGCAGCTCAGAAAAACCATAATCAGGGCTTTACCGCCCAGCATCACTTCACTGCCGAATAGGCAGCTCAGAAACAAACGTGGCCATCAGCATGCCCCAAAGATCGCTTCACTGCCGAATAGGCAGCTCAGAAAAGAATTGATGCTGGCAGTGGTGGCCGGGCCGGCTTCACTGCCGAATAGGCAGCTCAGAAAAATCTCAACCAGACGACGCTGGCCCGCAAAGCCTTCACTGCCGAATAGGCAGCTCAGAAATCGATAAACACCTCGTCGGGCGCCATCGACTTCTTCACTGCCGAATAGGCAGCTCAGAAATTTGAACCGACCTGGTATTGGACCGGCGAGCACTTCACTGCCGAATAGGCAGCTCAGAAATGCTTGATATCGTCTATTCGAGCGAAAAGCCTCTTCACTGCCGAATAGGCAGCTCAGAAAATTGTCGTCCGCTGTGTATGCAAACGTGGCTACTTCACTGCCGAATAGGCAGCTCAGAAAGTTCCGCACGATCCTGTAAAGATTTGTGGTGCCTTCACTGCCGAATAGGCAGCTCAGAAAAGTCGTGGGCCGGCGCGCCAACGACTCAACTTCTTCACTGCCGAATAGGCAGCTCAGAAATATCCGGCAGTTCATTTTCCCTGGGGTAGCTGCTTCACTGCCGAATAGGCAGCTCAGAAAGCACCCTCCCGGCCGATGTCACCATCCTGCCCCTTCACTGCCGAATAGGCAGCTCAGAAAGACGACAGCGTGACTCCGAATAGCGCACCACCCTTCACTGCCGAATAGGCAGCTCAGAAAGCCTGATTTTCTAATCCCCCGCGCGCGGGGATCTTCACTGCCGAATAGGCAGCTCAGAAACGTAACCAAGGCGGGCGAACTGCTGCGGATCGCCTTCACTGCCGAATAGGCAGCTCAGAAAGAAAAGTAAATTACCAAACGGTTGATTTGCGGCTTCACTGCCGAATAGGCAGCTCAGAAAACACAGGATGGGGCGGCCGGCGGCCTCCCACGCTTCACTGCCGAATAGGCAGCTCAGAAACTGCTGTCGGCAACCGTCGAATCCCGTTGGAACTTCACTGCCGAATAGGCAGCTCAGAAACTGGGGATGCGTACGACCGGCTGGAGTCGGGGCCTTCACTGCCGAATAGGCAGCTCAGAAAAAGAACAGCGAAGAATTGCTTCTGCGAAACCGCTTCACTGCCGAATAGGCAGCTCAGAAATATCAGGTGGGCCACGGGCTGGTGATGCTGAACTTCACTGCCGAATAGGCAGCTCAGAAAGCCGGCGTCCAGTTCATCCTCGACAAAATCGCCTTCACTGCCGAATAGGCAGCTCAGAAATGCTCAGCTACGGCACCAAGGTTCTTGTGCTCCTTCACTGCCGAATAGGCAGCTCAGAAATAAACCAGACAGGAGCAGCAACATGAACCGAACTTCACTGCCGAATAGGCAGCTCAGAAAAGCCCTGCGAACATATCGACCGCCATCGCCGCCTTCACTGCCGAATAGGCAGCTCAGAAATAATGATTCCGCGCTTTTGACTGCTACCAACTCTTCACTGCCGAATAGGCAGCTCAGAAATTCAACATCTAGACGATAGTTATCACCATCTTCTTCACTGCCGAATAGGCAGCTCAGAAAAAGTCGAGCGGTATCGTAAGCCGCCGCAAGATCTTCACTGCCGAATAGGCAGCTCAGAAAACTTCTTTCGCTTCGGCTTCACGGGCAACCTCCTTCACTGCCGAATAGGCAGCTCAGAAAGCAAGTTTTGATCGCGTAGGAGATGCTCGCCCCTTCACTGCCGAATAGGCAGCTCAGAAAAAGCTGGACGGCATCAAGACCGAGAGCCTGCACTTCACTGCCGAATAGGCAGCTCAGAAATCACGTGGGACGAGGCCATCGCTTGGGCTGCATCTTCACTGCCGAATAGGCAGCTCAGAAAGCCAGTGCGTGAACGTCGGGCTGCGCCTCGATCTTCACTGCCGAATAGGCAGCTCAGAAAAAAGACTTTCCGGGCGGCGCGGATGTGGCGAACTTCACTGCCGAATAGGCAGCTCAGAAAAAGCTGGCTGCGGAGGATCGGGTCAATGCGGTCTTCACTGCCGAATAGGCAGCTCAGAAAAAGCTGCACGCAATGCTGACGGACATTTCCGACTTCACTGCCGAATAGGCAGCTCAGAAAGGGGCCTGGTGACACATCCGGGCGGCGTTTTCCTTCACTGCCGAATAGGCAGCTCAGAAAAGCGGCAGCGAGCAGCAGGCCGAGGCAGCAGGCTTCACTGCCGAATAGGCAGCTCAGAAAACATCTGCTCTTCGGCCATGCCCTTGATCAGCCTTCACTGCCGAATAGGCAGCTCAGAAAGCGAATAGACATAGCCAGTGCCGGGCGATGCTCTTCACTGCCGAATAGGCAGCTCAGAAATCACCGTCATCTACCGCGACGGCGTCGTGCACCTTCACTGCCGAATAGGCAGCTCAGAAAGGATGCGGCGCCACACCGGGGAATCGGGTGTCCTTCACTGCCGAATAGGCAGCTCAGAAATTGGTGTTTGTGGATGGTTTTCATGACGTGCTCTTCACTGCCGAATAGGCAGCTCAGAAAAAACGGCAGCGTCGCGTTTTTTGCAGCACTGCCTTCACTGCCGAATAGGCAGCTCAGAAAAACTCGCGCCAAGGCTTATCGTGCAGCCTCCACTTCACTGCCGAATAGGCAGCTCAGAAAACCGACACGACCACACCCGCCCGCCCGTCGAATCTTCACTGCCGAATAGGCAGCTCAGAAATTCCAGCGCCCGCTGGACTCTCAACCCAGCTTCTTCACTGCCGAATAGGCAGCTCAGAAAAAGCTCTGTCGAGAAAGCCCATATTCTCGCGCCTTCACTGCCGAATAGGCAGCTCAGAAAGGCCAGATGGGCGAGGAGCGCGGGGGATATCACTTCACTGCCGAATAGGCAGCTCAGAAACGATTGCCGTCGGCGACGCTTACACCGCGGTGCTTCACTGCCGAATAGGCAGCTCAGAAACTGGTCAAAGACATCCTCGAAGGGGTGAACCACTTCACTGCCGAATAGGCAGCTCAGAAAACCCTCAAGAGTGGCGTGCTCACGCTCGATTACTTCACTGCCGAATAGGCAGCTCAGAAATCTGGGCCGTCGATCTCCCCATGACCCCCACCCTTCACTGCCGAATAGGCAGCTCAGAAATCAATCCCCGATGCCGATCCAAACGTCACATTCCTTCACTGCCGAATAGGCAGCTCAGAAACTGCATACCGAGCAGGGCGCCAGCTTCGGCTTCTTCACTGCCGAATAGGCAGCTCAGAAAAGTTGCGACCTGGATAAGTTGAGCTTCCAATGCTTCACTGCCGAATAGGCAGCTCAGAAAATTTGCTTGAGCGGCATGGATCATCGATAGTGCTTCACTGCCGAATAGGCAGCTCAGAAAACTCTGGCATTGACTCCAGATCGAGAGTGCGCCTTCACTGCCGAATAGGCAGCTCAGAAATGGTTGAAGGCGAGCTTCACATCACCCATATTCTTCACTGCCGAATAGGCAGCTCAGAAACGCCCCCAGCCTCGCCGAACTGATTGCTGCATCTTCACTGCCGAATAGGCAGCTCAGAAAGACGCCGTGCCCATCACCGACGCCCTGCATCAACTTCACTGCCGAATAGGCAGCTCAGAAAGTCAATAGCGTGAGTTTTCCGGTCGTCGGCGTCTTCACTGCCGAATAGGCAGCTCAGAAAGCCAGCAGGATCGCCGCCAGCCAGCCGAAATACTTCACTGCCGAATAGGCAGCTCAGAAAATAAACAATCATCCGATACGCATCACCACCCTCTTCACTGCCGAATAGGCAGCTCAGAAAGGCAACACAAGGCACCCCACAAGCAGAGCGCCCTTCACTGCCGAATAGGCAGCTCAGAAACAGGGGTGCCGGCGGCGCCCACTCGCTATAGCCTTCACTGCCGAATAGGCAGCTCAGAAAAGTCGGGGCAAATCGAATTCCCGGCGGGGTGGCTTCACTGCCGAATAGGCAGCTCAGAAATGTCCCGGTGTCGACATCCGTCATCGACTCATCTTCACTGCCGAATAGGCAGCTCAGAAAATCACCAGCAGCGGCGCCAAGGCCTTGGCGCCCTTCACTGCCGAATAGGCAGCTCAGAAATATTAGAAGGGGGGGATTTTGTTGGCGCACTGCTTCACTGCCGAATAGGCAGCTCAGAAACTATTGACGCAAAACGCGCTACCACTTAAACCCTTCACTGCCGAATAGGCAGCTCAGAAACACCCACAACCACGACAGTAGATTCCTGACCCCTTCACTGCCGAATAGGCCGCTCAGAAAGGGCGTTGTCTCGCATACCGTCCGCTTGCATCCTTCACTGCCGGATAGCCAGCTCAGAAAGCTCTCACCCCAACTGCCGAAACCCGCCCTCCACCCAGGCGGAAGCGCTGGCGCGGTTGAGTTTGAAGCCTGCCTCGACGCGGATGCGGGCGAGTTCTTCGCCGAAGGGGTCGAGGGCGGACAGGATGGCGTAGGGTTCGTAGTCGTCCGGAACGATGTCGAGGGTGACTTCGACCGGGCCGGCGGCGGCGCTCACGGTGATGTGCTTGTGCAGCATGGCGTGAAGGTGCTGCTCGTGGCGGCGCAGCACTTCGGAGGCGGTTTTGACGAGGGTCTGGAAGGCGTTGGCGTCGAGGGGCTTGGGGTTCTTTTTGTCGCGTCCCATCGTCCAGGGGCCGACGAGGGCCGGTTCGGCTTCGCCCTCTTTGATCATGGCGACGGCCCAGCCGTCGTCGTCTTCATTCTTGATGACGCGGGCGGTCCAGCCGTTGTCGCGCCACAGACGGTCTTCCTTGATGGCGGCGGGCTCGTCGGCTTCGACGGCGTCGGAGGGGGTGTTCGTTTCGCGGGGATTCATGGCGTGCTTGGCGGGCGGGACGGGCGCCGCAGGACGTCCCGCCCCGGCCCGCAACGGGCTTTCAGCAGACGGTGTAGAAACGCACGTCCAGCGGGCTGGCGAGTAGGGGCGCGGAGTCGGCCACGACGGCTTGCAGGTGGGGCGTTTTCATGTGGGCGTCGATGGCGGCCTGGCTGGCCCATTCTTCGACGAAGGTGAAATCGGTGGGATCGGCGGAATTGTTGAGCAGCTCGTAGCTGACGCAGCCGACTTCCTTGCGGGTCGGTTCGAGCATGCCCAGCAGCAGGGTGCGCATTGCGTCGATGGAGTCGGGGCGGGCGGTAAAACGGGCGATGATGCGGATGGACATGGGAATCTCCTGAGGGGTGGTCGAGGCGAAAGGCGCTGCGATGGCGGCCTCGCGGGTCTGGCGGGCGGATGGATTCTAGCCTATCGTCGGCACTGCCGCCCCGGCCATGCCAGAATCCGGACGGGGCTGTGTGCAAACCCCTCACTCCGTTCCAACCTCCTTCGATCCATTCGTACTACGCCATGTCACCCCGCAAGCTCAAGATCCACCGCCATCCCGCGGCCAAATCCAATGGCCGTCCGCCCCTGCTGTTCATCCACGGGGGCTATACCCATTCCCTGTGCTGGCAGGTCAATTTCATTCCTTTTCTCAACGCCCAGGGCTACGACTGCTACGCGCTCGACCTCTCCGGCCACGGCGCAAGTTCCGGTCATGAGCAGCTCGACGAGTTCGGGCTGGCCGATTACACCGACGATCTGACCCAGGCCGTGGCCGAGCTGCCGGCCTTGCCGGTGCTGATCGGCCATTCGATGGGCACGCTGGTGGCCCAGCGCTATCTGATCGACGGCAAGGCGGCCGGCGTGGCGCTGCTGTCGCCGGTGCCGCCCACCGGAACCGGCGGCACCGCCAGCCGGCTGGCGCTGACCAATCCGGCGTTTTTCGAGGAATTGCCCAACGCGATTTCCGGCACCCCGACCACGCGCACGCTGCAGGTGATGGCCCAGGTGTATTTCTCGCCGGACATGCCTTTCGAGGACACCTTGCAGTTCATGCCGATGATCGGCTCCGAATCCGAGACGGCGGTATCCGAGATGGTGATCCTGCCCTTCATGCGCACGGGCCGCCGGCCGGACATCCCGGCGCTGGTGATGGGCGGTTCGGAAGATCAGGTGTTCCCCGCTTCGCTGTTGTTCTTCACGGCGCTGGCGTGGCGCGCCAAGAGCGTCACCGTCGAGCGCGCCGGCCACATGCTGATGCTCGACCCGCAATGGCGCGACGCGGCCGGAGCGCTGGCCGACTGGCTGGCGACGATCTGACGCCCGACGGTGCGCGGGCGGTGTAGAGTGGCGCGGCAATCGTCAAACCGCCCATGAAGCTCCTCCGCGCCCACTTCGTCGCCCGCCTGCAGCGGCGGCGCACCGCCCGGCACTTTCTGCGCCATTTCAGCTTCGAGCTGTTCCGCCATGCGTCGGTGAGCAAGGCGGTGCCGCCGGATTTGGCGCACACCCTCAAGACGGCAGCCGCCGAAGATCCCGCCGCCCTTCTCGCCCGCCTGCACAGCCACCCGGACGGCCTCGACATCCGTCAGGCGGCGCGCGTCCGCCGCCGCTGCGGCGACAATCTGGTCGCCCACGAAAAGCCGCTGCCGGGCTGGCTGCATCTGTGGCATTGCTACATCGATCCGTTCAACCTGCTGCTGACGCTACTCGCCGCGGTGTCCTGGAGCACCGGCGATCTGAAGGCGACGACGGTGATCGGCTGCATGGTGGTGCTGTCCACACTGATCCGTTTTGTGCAGGAGCGGCGCTCCAGCCAGGCGGCCGATGCCCTCAAGGCGCTGGTCGGCAACAAGGCCACGGTGCTGCGCCGGGAAACCGACGATCCGGCCGATTCCGCCCAGGCCCGCCACGTGGAGGTGGACGGGCGCAATGTGCGCTGCGTGGAAGTGCCGCTGGCCGAACTGGTGCCGGGCGACATCGTGGTGCTGTCGGCCGGCGACATGATCCCCGCCGACCTGCGCCTGCTGTCGGCCCGCGATCTGTTCATCGGTCAGGCGGCCATGACCGGCGAAGCCCTGCCGGTGGAAAAATTCCCCGCCCTGCGCGGCCCGGCCCCCGCCAGTCCGCTGGACCTCGACAGCATTGCCTTCATGGGCACCAACGTGCTGAGCGGCTCGGCCACCGGGGTGGTGATCGTCACCGGCGCGCGCAGCTACTTCGGCACCTTGGCGGCGCGGGTCTCGGCGGAGGAACGCGCGCCGACCGCCTTCCAGGCCGGCGTCAACAAAGTGAGCTGGCTGCTGATCCGCTTCATGGCGGTGATGACGCCCATCGTCTTCCTGATCAACGGCTACACCAAGGGCGACTGGCTGGAAGCCTTCCTGTTCGCCATGTCGGTGGCCATCGGCCTGACCCCGGAAATGCTGCCGATGGTGGTCACCTCCACCCTCGCCAAGGGCGCGGTGCTGCTGTCGCGGCGCAAGGTGGTGGTCAAGCGCCTGGACGCGATCCAGAACTTCGGCGCGATGGATGTGCTGTGCACCGACAAGACCGGCACGCTCACCCAGGACCGCATCGTGCTTCAGCGCCATATCGACATCGACGGGCAGGATTCGGTGAAGGTGCTCGAATACGCCTGGCTCAACAGCCACTACCAGACCGGCCTGAAGAACCTCCTCGACGTGGCCGTGCTGGCCCGCGGCGACGAGCTCGCGGCCCTCGATCCGGCCAAGGCCTTCCGCAAGGTGGACGAAATCCCGTTCGATTTTCAGCGCCGCCGCATGTCGGTGGTGGTGGCCGGGCAGGACGGGCGCCACCTGCTGATCTGCAAGGGCGCCATCGAGGAAATCCTCGCGGCGTGCACGCAGGTGCGGCGGGGCGAGGCGGTGGAAGCGCTGACCCCGGCCCTGCTCGCCCACATCCAGTCCGTCACCGACGCCATGAACGCCGACGGCCTGCGCGTGGTCGGCGTGGCCACCCGCGATCTGCCGCCGGCGCAGACCGCCTGCTGCGTGGCCGACGAGGCCGGCCTGACCCTGGCCGGTTATGTGGCGTTTCTCGATCCGCCCAAGGACAGCGCCGCCCCGGCCATCGAAGCCCTGCGCGCCAACGGCGTGACGGTGAAGGTGCTGACCGGCGACAACGGGCTGGTCACCGCCCGGGTGTGCCGCGAGGTGGGGCTGGAAGTGGCCGGCCTGCTGCAGGGCGCCGAGGTGGCCCGGATGGACGACGAAGCCCTGCGCCGCGCCGTGGAAAGCGCCACCGTTTTCGCCAAGCTGTCGCCCCTCGACAAGGAACGGGTGGTGCGGGCGCTGCGCGCCAACGGCCACGTGGTGGGCTTCATGGGCGACGGCATCAACGACGCGCCGGCCCTGCACGCGGCCGATATCGGCATTTCGGTGGATACGGCGGTGGACATCGCCAAGGACGCCGCCGACATCATCCTGCTCGAAAAAAGCCTGCTGGTGCTCGGCGACGGCGTGCGCGAGGGCCGCAAGACCTTCGCCAACATGCTCAAGTACATCCGCATGACCGCCAGCTCCAACTTCGGCAACGTGTTTTCGGTGCTGGTGGCGAGCGTCTTCCTGCCGTTTCTGCCGATGCTGCCGATGCATTTGCTGCTGCAGAACCTGCTCTACGACATCTCGCAGACCGGCATTCCCTTCGACAACGTGGACGAGGAATTCCTGCGCGAGCCGCAGCACTGGAACGCCGATGGACTGGGGCGCTTCATGGTGTGTTTCGGGCCGCTCAGTTCGATCTTCGACGTGGCCACCTTCGCGCTGATGGCCTTTGTGTTCCACGCCACCACCCCGGCGACGCAGACGCTGTTCCAGTCGGGCTGGTTCGTCGAGGGGCTGCTGTCGCAGACGCTGATCGTGCATATGATCCGCACCCGCAAGCTGCCCTTTGTGGAGAGCCGCGCATCGCTGGCGCTGACGGCGATGACCGCGGGCGCGATGCTCGCCGGCATCGCCATCGTGATGGGTCCGCTGGCCCACTACTTCAAGCTGCAGGCGCTGCCGCCCGCCTATTTCGGCTGGCTGGCGGCGATCCTGCTGGCTTACCTGGGGCTCACGCAGGCGATGAAGGGCTGGTACGCCCGGCGCTTCGGGTGGCGCTGAAAACCCGGCCGCTCAGGCCCGGTCGATCATGGCGTAGCGCTTGCGGACGCGTTCGAGCACCTCGAAGGTGCCGATGAAGCCGGCCGGGATGATCCCCGCCTCGCCCGGCCCGAACTCGCGGGCATTGCCCGCCGCATCGACGATGCGCAGCCGCCCGCTGGTCACCTGGAAGAACTCGTGCCGCCCCTCATGGAAGGCGATCCGCCAGGCGCCCGGTTCGCACTCCCAATCGCCCATCGACACGGCGCCACCGTCGGCGGCGTAACGCTCGTAAGTGAGCCGCCGCGGCGGCACGCCGACTGCCCGGCTGAGGGCGGGACGGTCTTCGACAGGATCGGGAGCGGGATCGGAGAAATGGATGACGGGCGACATCGGAACCGGATGGGTCAGTTGGGTTGAAACGGAACGCCGCGCAGCTTACGCCGCCGGCGAAGCCTTTCAAGTCCCAATCGATGTTTTCGACAAAAAACCGTGGCAAACAGGCGGCGGAATCCTTGCGATCCTGGGCGTCAGAAGAGTTCGACGTCGTCGCCCTTATCCTTCATCTCGGCCTTGTAGTTTTCCAGGGCTTCCTTGACCGGCATGCCCTGCATCACCGCGTTGAACATGTCGACTTCTTCGCGGGTGGAATACTTGGCGCGGATTTTTTCCTGCAGGCCGACCCACTCGAAGGGGCTGTAGATCTTGCGCTGGTCGGTGACGAGGCAGCCGAGGGCTTCGAGGCTGTGGGAGACGTGGGCGAGGCGCTGGCTGAGCTTGTCGTAGAACTGGAAGGCGATGATCGAACGATGGACGCGGCCGGTCACTTCGGCCGCCTGATCGATGAGGGTGGCCTTGAGTTCGGCGGTGCTCGGGCTGTCGGGGAGCCGGTCGAGGGCGTCGCCCATCATGCGCATGTAGCCTGCCATCGAGGTGAAGGAGTCGGTCAGCACCTCCACCGAACTGTTGCCTTCCTTCATCGCGGCATCGATCTGGCCGACGGCCAGCTCCAGCATCAGCACGGTTTCGCGCACCTGGCTCCAGTCCAGATCGGGGGTTTGGGCGCTGCTGCCGCGACGTTGGTCTCCTGTACTCATGGCTGTCTCCGTGACTCAAAAAGTATCTGGGCTTTTCGGCACGGTTCCGAAAAGCTTTAGGGCGGGAAGGCAGCTGGCATGGGGCCGACGAAAACCGGCTCCGGTTCGAGGTTGATGCCGAAACGGTCGAGCACGTCGGCGCGCACCGCGTTACTGGTGGCCCACACGTCGGCACCGGTGGCCCCGCCGTGATTCACCAGCACCAGCGCCTGACGTTCGTAGCAGCCCACCGGGCCGCGGCGGCGGCCTCGCCAGCCGGCCTGCTCGATGAGCCAGCCGGCGGCCAGCTTCTCGCGGCCGTCGGGCTGCGGGTAGTGGGGCAGGCCGCGATGCAGGGCGGCGAGGCGGATGTAGTGGTCGGCCTCGACCACCGGATTCTTGAAGAAGCTGCCGGCGTTGCCGATCTCGGCCGGATCGGGCAGCTTGCGGCGGCGGATGGCGACGACGGCATCGGAAACCTGCAGCGGCGTCGGCGCGACGATGCAGTGCTCGGTCAGCTCGCGGGCCACGTCGGCGTAGCCGGTGACCGGCTTCCAGGCCTTGGGCAGGCGGAAGGTGACGGCGGCGATGAGGTAGCGGCCCTTGCCGGCCTGCTTGAAAAAGCTGTCCCGGTAGCCGAAGGCGCAGTCGCGCTTGTCGAAGCCGACCGTCTTGCCGGTTTCCAGATCGTAGGCGCGCAGGCTGTAGAAGTGCTCGGCCATTTCGATGCCGTAGGCGCCGATGTTCTGCACCGGGGCGGCGCCGACGGTGCCGGGGATGAGGGAGAGGTTCTCGAGGCCGGGCCAGCCCATCTCGAGGGTCCAGCGCACGAAGTCGTGCCAGTTCTCGCCGCCGCCGGCACGGATGTAGAAGGCGTCGGCATCTTCCTGGACGCGGCTGCGGCCATGAAAGGCAACCTGCAGCACGAGACCCGGGAAATCGCCGGTCAGCACCAGATTGGAGCCGCCGCCGAGGACGAGGCGCGGCAGGCCGGCGACCCGCGGGTCGTCGAGCACGGCACGCAAGGTGTCGACGTTGTCGATGGCGGCGAACCACGCGGCACGGGCCGGCAGGCGCAAGGTGTTGAGGGCATCGAGGGCGACGTCCTGGCGAAGCGGGTCTGGATGGCTCATACGGGCTTACTGGCGGATTTCGGCAAAGGGAGCGGGCGCCGGCATGTCCGGCGTGCGGCGGTAGGGATTGATGTCGAGCCCGCCGCGACGGGTGTAGCAGGCCCACACCGACAGGCCGGTGGGCCGGCATTCGCGCAGGACGTCGGCGAACACCCGCTCGACGCACTGCTCGTGGAATTCGTTGTGCTGGCGGAAGGAGACGATGTAGCGCAGCAGACCTTCGCGGTCGATGGGCGCGCCGCGGTAGCGCACGACGATCATGCCCCAGTCGGGCTGGCCGGTGACGAGGCAGTTGGACTTGAGAAGGTGGGAATACAGGGTTTCGGCGACGGGCCCGCGGGTGGGATAGGCGCGCAGCAGGCCCGGGTCGGGCGTGTAACGGTCCACGTCGATCTCGAGGGTGTCGAGCAGCACGCCTTTCGGGTAGCCGATGTGACGCCGGGGGCGCGCGGACAGCGGTTCGATATGCACCGAAACTGGCGCACCGGCGGCGGCGGAGAGGTCGCGGACCAGGGTTTCGGTGAGCACCGCGACGTCGCTGAGCTTGGTCTGGTTGAACGAGTTGAGGTAGAGCTTGAAGGACTTGGATTCGATGATGTTCGGCGACCAGGCCGGCACCACGAACTGGGCCAGCGCAACAACCGGCTTGCCGCGCGGGTCGAGCCAGGAGAGTTCGTAGGCGTTCCAGAGGTCTTCCCCGACGAAGGGCAGCGCATCGGCGGCGATGCCGATTTCGTCGCGCTTGCCCTGGCGGGCGATGGGAAAGAGGAGTTCCGGCGCGTAGTGCTGGGCGTAGGCGACCGGCTTGCCGAGGGGCGAGGCCGCGGGGTGGCTGGGATGGCCGAATTGCGTGCTCATGGATTGCCTTCCTGCAGCGCCTTGAGCAGCTTCTGGCCGGCGCGGCCGTCGACGGTGTGGCCAAGGCGTTGTTGTTCGATGCGGATGGCGGCGCGGCTGGCGTCGCCGAGCATGCCGTCCACATTGCCGATGGCGTGCCCGCGGGCGATCAGCAGGCTTTGCAGTTCGCGACGCTCGACGCGGGACAGGCCGGGGTCGTCGGTGGGCCAGGGGGTCGCGAAGGCTGCGCCGCCCTTGAGGCGGTCGGAAAGGTGGGCGATGGCCAGGGCGTAGCTTTCGGCGGCGTTGTAGCCGTAAATGGCGTCGAAGTTGCGGAACACCAGGAAGGCCGGGCCTTTGGGGCCGGCGGGCAGCATCAGGCCGGCGCCGCCTTCGCCGGTCAGCGGACTGCCGTCGATGCGCGTCACGCCGCGGGCGCTCCAGCTGGCCAGCGGCTGCTTGTTGCGGCGGCCCGCGCCGCTGGTGTCGAAACCGGCCGGCAGGCTGACTTCGTAGCCCCAGGTTTCGCCTTCGCGCCAGCCGGCCTTTTTGAGGAAGTTGGCGGTGGAGGCGAGCGCGTCGGGCACGCTGCCGACCAGATCGCGACGGCCGTCGCCGTCGAAATCCACCGCCAGACGCAGGAAGGTGGACGGCATGAACTGGGTATGGCCGAAGGCGCCGGCCCAGGAGCCGTTGAGCTGTTCGGCCCCGACATCGCCGGAATCGACGATCTTCAACGCGTCGAAGAATTCGCCGCGGAAATAGGCCTGACGCCGCCCGTAGCACGAAAGCGTAGACAGCGAGGTGAGCAGCGGACGCTGGCCGAAATTGCGCCCGAAGTTGCTTTCGACGCCCCACACGGCGACCACGGTGGCCGGATCGACGCGGTAGCGGCTGGCCACGTCGGCGAGCACGCCGGCCCATTGGGCCTGCATGGCGCGACCGTCGGCGACCCGTTCGTCGTCCACCAGGCCGGCGAGGTAATCCCAGATTGCGGTGCGGAATTCGGGCTGGTAGTCGAGGAGTTCGAGCACCTTCATGTCCGGCACGAGGTTTGCGGTGAGGCGCTCGTAAGCGGCCCCCGACACGCCCCGCGCCAGGGCGTCGGATTTGAGTTCGGCGAGGCAGGGCGCAAAGCGGGCCGGGTCGGCGGACGGGGGCGCGGAATCGGCAGCGATCGGCAGCAGCGCCGCGGCAAGCAGGGCCAGAGGGTGTTTCGACAGCACGGGTTTCATCAGCGGATAAAGGTTTGCATGAGGGCGAAGAAGCGCCCGTAGAACTCGGAATCGGTAATGGTTTCCTCGCCGACCTTGACGAGGCTGGCGCCGCTGGTGCCGAGGGGGAGATTGACCGAGCCGATCCCGGCGACGCTCACCCCGGCATTGCTGGAGGTGGACTTGAGTTCGTCGCGCACCTCGCGGGCATTGGCGAAGACTTCGGCGCCTTCCCCTTCGGTGAGACAGGACAGGGTGAAGTTGATCTGGACGTGGACGCTGCTGTTGGGCTGGAAGAACTTGCGCGCCTTGACCCAGTCCGGCTTGATCTCCTCGATCACGTAGCCCTGACTCAGCAGGGCGCGGCGCCCGGCGTCGCAGACGGCGGCGGGGGCTTGTTCGAAGGACATCTCGAAGGGCGAATCGGGATTGAAACTCTCCGCGTGATAGGCGAGTTCCTTGTTCTTCTTGGGGGCGGAACTGCAGGCCGCCAACAGTACGATGGCGAGGCTGGCGACGAGGGCGGAACGGCGTTGCATGGGTGGTGCTTTCATCGAATCCGAAGAGTGGGGGCGGCGGGCCGTCGGTGGGCTTCGTCCCATCAATGGGCTTCGTCCCAATTGGCGCCGACGCCCACTTCGGCAATCAGCGGAACGGAAAGTTGCGCCACGCCGGCCATCAATTTGGGCAGCTGCTCGCGGATCGAGGCGACTTCGTCGTCCGGCACTTCGAGCACCAGTTCGTCGTGGACCTGCAGGATCAGGCGCGATTTGACGCCGGAGGATTTGAGCCAGGCGGAGGTGGCGATCATCGCCTTCTTGATGAGATCGGCGGCGGTGCCCTGCATCGGCGCATTGATCGCGGCCCGCTCGGCCCCTTGACGACGGCCGACCTGCTGGGCGCGGATGTCCGGCAGGTAGAGGCGGCGGCCGAACACGGTTTCGACGTAACCGTGGGTCTTGGCTGCGGAGCGGGTGCGTTCCATGTAGGCGGCGACGCCGGGATAGCGGGCGAAATAGCGGTCGATGTAGCTGGCCGCCGCCGCCCGCTCGATGCCGAGGTTCTTGGCCAGACCGTGGGCGCTCATGCCGTAGATCAGCCCGAAGTTGATTACCTTGGCGTAACGGCGCTGCTCGCTGGTGACTTCGATCGGGGTGACGCCGAAGATTTCGCCGGCGGTGGCGCGGTGCACATCCTCGCCTTTGGCGAAGGCGTCGAGCAGGCCGGCATCGCCCGAGAGGTGCGCCATGATGCGCAGCTCGATCTGCGAGTAGTCGGCCGAGACGATCTTGTGGCCGGCCGGGGCGATGAAGGCGGCGCGGATGCGGCGGCCTTCGG
>CALMXT010000034.1 GCA_937871125.1 uncultured Zoogloea sp.
CGCCGGCCTCTTCGACGGTGCGCCCGTCGCGGATGCGATAGATGCGCTTGAAGGTCGGGATGATCTTCTCGTCGTGGGTGACGACGACAATCGCCGTGCGGTATTGGCCCGCCATGTCTTCGAGGATGCCCATGACGCCCAGCGCCCGTTCGCTGTCGAGGGGCGCCGTCGGCTCGTCGGCGAGGATCACCGGCGGCCGGTTGGCCAGCGCCCGGGCAATCGCCACCCGCTGCTGCTCGCCGCCGGACAATTCCGACGGCCGGGCCGTGGCCCGATGCGCCATGCCCAGGGCTTCGAGCAGTTCGGCGGCGCGTCGGCGGGCGGCTGTGTTGGGTTGGCCTGCCAGCATCGGCAGCAGGGCCACGTTGTCGATGACGTCGAGAAAGGGGATCAGATAAGGCGCCTGAAAGATGAAGCCGATGCGGTCGCGACGCAGGGCACGCAGGTCGGAGGTCTTCCATGCGCCGTCGTAGATCGGCTCGTCGCCGAGCCACATCCGCCCTGCGCTCGGCTCGATGACGGCACCGAGACACTTGAGCAGCGTGCTCTTGCCCGAGCCCGACGGACCGATCAGCCCGACCACCTCGCCGGGCGCCACCGTCAGGTTCACGTCCTTGAGGGCATCGACGGCAGCTTCGCCCTTGCCATAGCGCTTCTGCAGACCTTCGATGCGGATGCCGGATTCGCCCACCTCAGCCTCCGATGGCCGTGGCCGGGTCGACCCGCAGCGCGGCGCGGATGGCCAGGGTGCTGGCGACGGCGCAGATCAGCATCACCACGGCAAAGCCGCTCAGGGCATCGCCCGGTTCGAGCAACACGTATTTGGGGAAGAACGGCGCCCACAGGGTTGCCACCGTCTTGCCGACCACGAAGCCGATCAACCCGAGGCCGAGCGCCTGCTGCAAGATCATGCCGGCGATGGTGCGGTCGCGGGTGCCGATGAGCTTGAGCACGGCGATCTCGCGAATCTTGCCGAGAGTCATGGTGTAGATGATGAAAGCCACGATGGCCGCGCTGACCACCGCCAGGATCACCAGGAACATCGCAATCTGGCGTGCCGAGGTGGCAATCAGCTTGCTCACCAGAATCTCCTCCATCTGCGCGCGGGTGTAGGCCTGCAGGTGCTTCCAGCGCCGGATGCCGGCAGCGGCGGTCTCCGGCGCGACGCCCTCCTTCACCTGCACCAGCACCGCGTTGACGTTGTGGCTGCTGGCCTGGGAGGCCTGGATCGCGTCGAGCAGGCCGGGCACGCCGGGGCGGTTGAGCTGCGGGTTGGCCGCGGTGCGGGCGCGCTCGTTCACGATGGCGTCGTTGTCCTTGAGAAACTGGACTTCCTGGGCATCCTTGAGGGGTACGAAGAGCATCGGGTCACCGCCCGACGACACCATCCGCCGCGTCAGACCGACCACCGTGTAGTCGTGCCGCCGCACCCGGATGCGCTCGCCGAGAAGAAAGCCGGTTTTCACGTCGGCCACCGCTTCATAGTGGTTGCGCGCGATCTGACGCCCGGCCACCAGATAGCCGGGCTCGCCGGGCTGCCCGGCCTCGAAGCCGACCAGCATCACCCGCACGTCGGCATCCCCACGCTTGACCTGCATGTTCAGATAGGCCACGTTGGCGGCGCGCGCCACACCGGGCATGCCGAGCAGGCTGCGATAGACGTCGTCCTTCAGGCTGGACGATTCGGCATAGGGGCCGAGGGTGTCCTGCTGCACCACCCACAGGTCGGCGCCGCTGTTGTCGAGCAGCGCCTTGGCGTCCTCCACCATGCCCCGGTAGATGCCGGCCATCGACAGGGTGAGGCCCACCAGCAGCCCCAGGCCGATCCCGGTGAACACGAAGCGCCCCCAGGCATGCCGGATATCGCGCCCGGCGAGGTTGATCACGATCCGCCCCCGACCAGCCGGTCGACCACCTGGATGCGGCTGCCCGCGTCGATCTCCTTCTCGCTGTGTACGATCACCCGGTCGCCGGCCCGCAGTTCGCCGCTCACCCGCACCTGACCGTCGAGCCCTGCCATGCCCGGCCGGACCGGCACGAAACGCAGACCATCGGCGGCATTCACCCACACGCCGGCGGTGCCGCCGCGGTGCTTGATGCTGGCGTTGGGGAGCAGCAGCCCGGCCTGCGCTGCCGGCAGGGCCAGCGTGACCTCCGCCAGTTCGCCCACCGCCACACCGGCCGGAACGGCGTCGAATGCCACCAACGCCACGCGCTCCTCGGTCACGCTGTCGCTCACCGGCTCGACACGCACCACTTTTCCCGGCACCGGCCTGGCCGGATTGGCGCGCAGCACCACCTGCGCCGGCAGCCCCGTTGCCAGCCCGACGGAGCGGCCCTGGTCGATGCGCACGCGCACCCACAGGCTGGCCGGTTCGATCAACCGGACCACCGCCTGCCCCGCAATCACCGTACTGCCGGGCTCCGCATCCCGCCCGACGACGAGGCCGTTTGCCGGAGCCAGCAGGCTGAGAGTGCGCTTTTGGCGGATCAGCGCATCCCGTTCGGCGACAAGACGTGCCCTCTCCTGCCGCGCGCCGGCCAGCCCGGCCTCGGCGGCGCGCTGCCCGGCTTCGGCCGAAATCCGTTCCTGCAGCTTGGCCTCGACGACACTGGCGCTGACGAAATCGCCGCCGCCGAGTTCCACATAGCGCCGCGCATTGATCGTCGCCAGCATCTGCCGGGCATCGGCATCGCGCAACTGGGCCTCGGCGCCGGCGACGAGGCTGCCGGCACGGGCAATCGAGGCATCCAGCGCGGCGCGGCGCTCGTCCAGATCGACCGGGTCCATTTCGGCCAGCACCTGACCGGCGGCAACCGTGTCGCCCACATCCACCGCCACGCGGCGCACCCGCCCGGCCGCCGTCGGGCCGATCAGGTAACTGCGGCGGGCTTCCACGGTGCCGATGCCGAACAGCGCCGGCGCCAGCGCGCCCTCCGCCACCTGCACCGTCGTCACGCGGATCGGCGCCAGCGGCCCGGTGCGGAACAGCACCCAGCCGAAGGCGCCGAGCAAAGCCAGCACCAGCGCGGCAACGCCGGCGCGACGGGCAAAAGCGGAAGCGGACATCATGGTTTTTCCTGGATGGCACGAAGGTAGAGGGCGACCACGCGGCGGGCTTCCTCCTCGATGGCGGCCGGGTTGTCCGCCAGCATCGACTGCATGACCAGACCCTGGACGGTGCCGATGAAGAGCGTGGTCGCGGCGTGGACGTCGAGCCCGGCACCGATCTGGCCTTGCCGCGCCGCCGCATCGAAGAGCCGCGCCAGGATTTGCCGGTAGCGGCCGAGCAACTGGCGCACGCACTGCTTGAGCAGCGTGTCGTCGGGGCGCTGCAGATCCTGAAAAATAATCCGCGGCACGCCGGGCCAGGTCATGACGAAACGGATGTGGGCCATGAAGACCCGCGCCAGCCCGTCGAGCGGCGTGGCGGCTTCCCGCTCCGCGTCTTCGAGGGCTGCGATGAGTTCGGCGTCCACCCATTCGAGCACCGCCAGCCAGATGGCGTCCTTGGTCGGAAAATGCCGGAACACGGCGCCTTGGGTAAAGCCGAGTTCGCCGGCAATGTCGCCGGTGGTGATCGTCGCCGGGCTCCGGGTTGCGGCAAGGCGCAGCACCGCACCGACGATTGCGGCCTGCCGGACTTCGGTCGGCAGACGGGACGGGATGGATTCCATGCGGACAACAAGTAATTGGTCTATTACTTGCCATTGTAGATGAAATATTAGAACTTACTGAAATTCCCGCGCGAACCGTCGCTCCAACGGCAACACGCGGCGTCCATCCCCGACCGGCCCGGCAGCGAATCGGCGACGATTTGCCCGCAAACCTCTGCCCGCAAACCCGGAATGGCCTCGCACCCCGGACTTCGCGGACTTTGCAGATCCGCAGACGGGTCGGGTCGATAATTCCGGCACCCCGGATTGCGATGGACTTATATTGAAACCGGGCACCTTTCATTCGCATCGCACCCGCATCGACCCATGACCACTCCCTGCCTGCAAAACGCCTGGTCCGTCCACGAGGCGGAACTGCGCAACTACCTGCGTCACCGGCTCGGCGACGCGGCCGAGGCGGACGATCTGCTGCACGACCTGTTCCTTAAAGTCTGGCGGCAGGGGGAGGCGTTTTGCGCGATCGCCAACCCCCGCGCGTGGCTGTTCGAAGTGGCCCGCAACCTGATCGTCGACCGCCGCCGCAAGGTGCACCGGCACGATCCGCTGCCGGACGAGATCGCGTCGACCGAACCCGAGGAGATCGCCGTGGACGCGCTGGCAAGCTGCCTGCCGCGGGTGCTCGCCGAACTCTCCACAGAAGACCGCGAGGCCATCGTCCTGTGCGATCTGGGCGACATGACCCAGGCCCGCTTCGCCGAACTCAAAGGGCTCTCCTTGCCCGGCGCCAAATCCCGCGTCCAACGCGCCCGGCGGCATCTGCGCGAGCGGATGTCCCAAGCCTGTCAGGTGCGTTTCGACGAAGCCGGGCGGGTGTGCTGCTTTGTTCCCCGGCCACCGCTCCCGGCGCCCGCCTCCGGCGGCAACGACGAAAAACCGGGCGGCTGACGCCGAAAACTGCATCCTTTTGCGCCCTTCTGCGTCTTCACAACCGGACACCCCAGAAAAGCCGACTCGAATGAACACCACAACCGCCCGAAATCCGCCCCACGGCCTGCTCCCGTGGCTCGCCGGCCTGAGCCTTGCCGTCGCCCTGTGGCTGGCGGCATACAGCCGGCTCACCGATTTTGCCGACATGGCCATCGGCATGCTGGGGCTCTCCCACGGCAACCCTTTAGGCGAAGCCGTTCATTTCTTCTTCTACGACACGCCGAAGGTGTTGCTGCTCCTGACCGGCATCGTCTTCCTGATGGGCATCGTGCAGACCTTTTTCGCGCCCGAGCGAACCCGCGCCCTCCTCTCCGGCAAGCGCATCGGGGTCGGGAACGTGCTGGCGGCGACGCTGGGCATCGTCACGCCCTTCTGCTCGTGTTCGGCGGTGCCGCTGTTCATCGGCTTCCTGTCGGCCGGCGTACCTCTGGGCGTGACCTTCTCCTTCCTGATCTCGGCGCCGATGGTCAACGAAGTCGCGCTGGTGCTGCTGTTCGGCATGTTCGGCTGGAAGGTCGCGGCACTCTATCTGGGCCTTGGGCTCAGCGTCGCAATCGTCGCCGGCCTGGTCATCGGCAAGCTTCGCATGGAAAGCCATCTCGAAGACTGGGTACAAGGCATCCTCGCCGGCACGACGCCCGCAGGCACCGGCGAAACCCTCACCTGGGTCGAGCGCTTCGAAGCCGGGCGGGATCACGTGAAGGAAATCGTCGGAAAGGTGTGGCCCTACATCCTGGCCGGCATCGCCATCGGCGCCGGCATCCACGGCTACGTGCCCGAGGACTTCATGGCCTCGATCATGGGCAAGGACGCGCCCTGGTGGTCGCTGCCAGCCGCGGTGCTGATCGGTGTGCCGATGTACACCAACGCCGCGGGCGTGATCCCCATCGTCGAAGCCCTGATCGACAAGGGCGCGGCACTGGGCACCGTGCTGGCCTTCATGATGAGCGTGATCGCCTTGTCGCTGCCCGAAATGGTGATCCTGCGCAAAGTGCTCAAACCCCGTCTCATCGCCACTTTCGCAGGCATCGTCGCCGCCGGCATCCTCCTTGTCGGCATCGTGTTCAACACCGTTCTCTGATTGAAAAGGATTCACCGTGAAAGACGTCAAAGTACTCGGCACCGGCTGTGCCAACTGCCGCAATACGGTCAAGCTCATCGAGGAAGTTGCACAGTCCAGCGGCGTTGCCATCAGTCTGAGCAAGGTCGAAGACATGCGTGAAATCATCGCCTACGGTGTGATGTCCACGCCGGGCGTCGTCATCGACGGCAAAGTCGTGCACGCGGGCGGTGTGCCGTCGCGGGACAAGATCGCCGCGTGGTTTGCGGCCTGAAACCGAACGCCCGGCATGCTCGACAAACTGATCGGCACAACGGCGGCCGCATTCCACGTGGCCCCCGAAACCCTCGACGCCGACACCGATTTCCGCAGGATCGGAATCTGGGATTCATTCGCCGCGCTGGCCCTGGTGTATGGCATCGAGGACGCCTTCGGCGTGTTGATCGGCTACGGCGCCCTTCATGAAGCCAAAACCCTCGGCGAACTCGCCGCGCTGATCGAACACACCCTGAAACATCGCCCATAGCAAGCGACGCCGGCCCAATCCGCCGGGCCGGACAATTCCGCGACGAATCCCCGTATTCTCCGTGCCCGTGCGGCGCAGGCGCCCCGCCTTTCGCGGCCTCTTCCCCTTGTTACCCAATGATCGACAGAACCGTCCTGCGAAACATCTGGCTTCTCGCCGCCTGCCAAGGCATGTTGCTGTGCAACGCCGTCACCTTGATTGCCGTGAATGGACTCGCCGGACGGCTCCTGGCCCCGACGCCCGCGCTCGCCACGCTGACCATCACGGGCTATGTGATCGGTACGGCGCTGACGACCCTGCCCGCCTCCTATTTCATGCGGCGCTTCGGCCGGCGCGCGGGTTTCATGTTCGGCGCCCTTCTGGGGACGGGCGGCGGACTGCTCAGCGCCTTTGCGGTACATACGGCAAATTTCTGGCTGCTCTGTCTCGGCACCCTCGTTGCCGGCAGCTACAACGCCTTCGGCCAGCAATACCGGTTCGCCGCCGCCGACATGGCGCCCGCCGACTGGAAGCCGAAGGCCATCTCCTTCACCCTGGCCGGCGGCATTCTGGGCGGTTTCGTCGGGCCGGCCATCGGCACCCTGACGCGAAACGCCTGGGACGTCGAATTCGCCGCCACCTACGCCTCGCTGGCCGGCTTCGCGCTGATCGCCCTGCTGATCACCAGCCGTCTCACCATTCCGGACGCCGGCACCGCCCGACACCATGCCGACGGCGGCCGCCCGTGGTCCGGCATCGCGCGCCAGCCTGCATTCATCGTTGCGGTGATCGCCGCCGCGGTGGGCTACGGCACCATGAACCTGCTGATGGCGGCCACCCCACTGGCCATGGACGTCTGCGGCTTCCCCTTCGGCGACGTTGCCTTCGTCCTCCAATGGCACGTGGTCGGGATGTATGCCACCTCGTTCTTCACCGGCAGCCTGATCCGCCGGATCGGCGTGCTCTCCGTGCTGCTTGTCGGCGCCGTGCTCATGCTGGCCTGCATCGGCCTGGCCTGGTCGGGCGTTTCGCTGATGCACTTCTGGTGGGCACTGGTACTGCTCGGCATCGGCTGGAATTTTCTCTACATCGGCGGCACCACCCTGCTGACCGAAACCTACCGGCCGGCCGAGCGGGCCAAGGTGCAGGGCAGCAACGACTTCATCGTGTTCGGCGTGCAGGCCGTCTCCTCGATTTCGGCGGGCGCCCTGGTGCTCGGTCAAGGATGGGCGACCCTGAATCTCTACGCCCTGCCCGCGGTCGTCAGCGTCGCCCTGATCACCTTGATCATGATCTGGCGGCGGCGGATCGGCGTACCCGCCACGCCCGCCTGAGCGCCCAGCGCCATCCTGAAAAGGCCGTCGCCAGGCACACCGGGCGATAGCCAACGCCTCAATCTGGTGCGTCAATGCGGTCGCCCGAGCGGGAGACGCCCCGCGGCAGATTTCCGTATTCGACGCGAGAGGCCGCAATCGCGCTCAAGCCGCTTGTTTGAGCCTAAAATATCGAGACTTTTTAAAATTATCGTTATTTAAAGCCGGTAGGCGGGTTTCTTGCTTACGCTTTACCCATTCCCTTAGCCAAAGAGACTCCCATGATCCGTCGCCTTCTCGTTGCCAACCGGTCGGAAATTGCGATCCGAGTTTTTCGCGCCGCGACCGAACTCGGGATCACAACCATCGCGATCTACGCCGAAGAAGACAAGCTGTCGCTGCACCGCTTCAAGGCCGACGAGGCCTATCAGGTCGGGCGCGGCGACGGCAAGCAGCTCGGACCGCTCGAAAGCTATCTTTCCATTGAAGAAGTGATCCGCGTCGCCAAGGAAGCCGGAGCCGATGCCATCCACCCGGGCTATGGTTTTCTCTCCGAAAGCCCCGAATTCGCCGAAGCCTGCGCCGCAGCCGGCATCCTCTTCATCGGTCCGCACCCGGACACCATGCGCACCTTGGGCAACAAGGTTTCGGCCCGCAATCTGGCGGTCTCCTGCGGCGCGCCGGTGATGCCCGCCACCCCGCCGCTGCCCGACGACGGCGATGAGATCAAGCGTATGGCCCGCGAAGTCGGCTACCCGGTGATGCTCAAGGCGTCCTGGGGCGGCGG
>CALMXT010000035.1 GCA_937871125.1 uncultured Zoogloea sp.
GCCTTGTCGATGCCGCGCTTCAGGTCCATCGGGTTCATGCCGGCGGCGACGAACTTCATGCCTTCGCGGACGATGGACTGGGCCAGCACGGTGGCGGTGGTGGTGCCGTCACCGGCGATGTCGGAGGTCTTGGAAGCGACTTCCTTGACCATCTGGGCGCCCATGTTGGCGAACTTGTCCTTCAGCTCGATTTCCTTGGCCACGGACACACCGTCCTTGGTCACGGTCGGGGCGCCGAAGGAGCGCTCGAGCACCACGTTGCGGCCCTTGGGGCCCAGGGTCACCTTGACCGCGTCGGCCAGGACGTTGATACCTTCGACCATGCGGGCACGGGCGGAATCGCCAAACTTAACTTCTTTAGCAGCCATTCTTTATTTCTCCGGAATTCGTTTTGGACGGGAAGACTTGGGAAACGAGGCTCAGGCCTCGAGCACGCCCATGATGTCTTCTTCGCGCATGACCAGCAGTTCCTGGCCGTCAACCTTGACGGTCTGGCCGGCGTACTTGCCGAACAGCACGCGGTCGCCCACCTTCACATCCATCTTGCGCACTTCGCCGCTCTCGAGGATCTTGCCGTTGCCGACAGCCAGCACTTCGCCCTGATCGGGCTTCTCGCCGGCGGAGTCGGGGATGACGATGCCGCTGGTGGTGGTGCGTTCAGCTTCAACGCGCTTGACGATCACGCGATCATGCAGGGGACGGATTTTCATGTAGAGCTCTCCTACTCGGTTCAATACGGGCAAACTTGCCCGTCAGAAAAAAACTTTGGCCACCCGGTCCTGGGTGTTGAGTGAAGGGAGGCTGTTAGCACTCACCTCCAACGAGTGCTAATAATAGGGTCGCCATTGGCGCTTTTCAAGTGTCGGAGGTTTGTATTTTTTATCCCGCCCCCGCGCCGTCAGGTCGCCGCAGCGGCCGGACCCAGCTTCTCGGACAGGAAATCGATCAGCACGCGAACGCCGTGGGGCAGGTAGCGATTGCTCGGCAGCACCGCATAGATGCCGAGTTCGGGCGGTGCGAATTCCTCCAGCAGCATCTCGAGCTTGCCCGCGGCAACATAATCGCAGGCGATGAAATCCGGCTGGACGGTGATCCCCAAACCCTGGGCCGCCGCCTCGACCAGCGCATCGCCGTTATTCGCCTGAAGCCGGAAGGACAGATGGACGTTTTCCTGGCGCCCGTCCACCAAGAACACCCAGGGCCGGTTGTTGGCCTGGGGCGAATAGCCGATGCACGCATGGCCCGAGAGTTCGGACGGATGCTGCGGACGTCCGTGGCGGGCGAGGTAGTCGGGTGACGCGACGGTCATCAGCCGGCATGTGCCGAGCTTACGCACGATGTCTCCCGGTTCGAGCCGGCTGGTGATGCGCACGGACAGATCGATCCCCTCCTCGATCAGGTTCATCTTCCGGTCGGTGAAATCCATCGCCAGATTGATTTCAGGGTAGATCCGGGAAAAATCCAGCATCAGCGGCGCCAGCCGCTTCAGGCCGAAACTGAGCGGCAGACTCACGCGCAGATTCCCGCGGGGCGCTTGACGCTCTTCCATCACGCCGGCCGCGGCGCTCTCGACCAGATCGAGAATAAGCCGGCATTTTTCCAGGTACGCGCCGCCAGCCGAGGTCAGCGTCAGGCTGCGGGTACTGCGCACCAGGAGCTTGACCCCGAGGTGTTCTTCCAGCCCGGCGATCTGCCGGGTGACCACCGAGCGGGCCACGCCGAGCTGGTTCGCCACCGCGGCAAAGCTCCCCAATTCCACCACCCGAACGAACTGGTGCATTGCTTCGAAGAGATTCATTGTTGTCTATTTGGCAACGAAGAGTTGTTGATTGTCCGCTATTTCGCACCCACCCGGACGACTACAGTGCATCCATCGCCGATGCCTGCCGCGCACCGGACACCCGCCAAACCGAATCCCCCCCGGAGAAATAGCCATGAAACGCCTCGCCTTCGTCCTCGCCCTGACCGCCGCCCTCGCCCCTGCCGCCCACGCCACCGAATACACCCAGGTGGACGCCGCCAGGAGCACCCTTCATTTCGGCTACAAACAGATGGGCGTGGCGATGGACGGCAAGTTCAGGAAATTCGCCAGTCAGCTCAGCTTCGATCCGGCCCGTCCGACCGCCGCCAAAGCCGCCATCGACGTGGAACTGGCCAGTATCGACGCCGGTTCCGGCGAAGCCAACGACGAAGTCGCCGGCAAGCAGTGGTTCAACACCAAGGCTTTCCCGACCGCCCACTTCGTTTCGACCGGCGTCAAGCCGACCGGCGCCAACCGCTATGAGGTGGCCGGCACGCTGACGATCAAGGGCAAGACCCAGAACGTGGTCGTCCCAGCCAGCTTCACGTCCCAGGGCAACCTCGGCGCGTTCGACGGCCTGCTGACGATCCGCCGCGGCGATTTTTCCATCGGCGAAGGCCCGTGGGCGGCGTTCGACATCGTCGCCAACGACATCCAGATCAAGTTCCACATCGCCGCCAGCGCAGGCAAGTGATCGTCGGCCCCGACACCGATGCCCGGCCCCGAGCCGGACCGCGCCCCATTTTTCCCAGAGAGACCGTATCCATGAACATCGCCGCAGTCCGCGCGCAGGCTTTTGCCATGCCGCTTACCAGCCCGGCCTTTCCGGTCGGCCCCTACCGTTTCACCAACCGGGAATATTTCATCGTCTCCTACCGCACCGACCCGGACACGCTCCGCGCCGTGGTGCCTGAGCCCCTTGAGTTCACCGAACCGGTGGTGCACTACGAATTCATCCGCATGCCCGACTCGACCGGCTTCGGCGACTACACCGAAAGCGGCCAGATGATTCCGGTCAGCCTCGACGGCGTGGCCGGCAGCTACACCCACGCGATGTATCTGAACGACCACCCGCCCATTGCGGGCGGCCGCGAGCTGTGGGGTTTCCCGAAAAAGCTCGCCAGCCCCAGTCTGA